>JAURIP010000006.1 GCA_030832695.1 Sediminibacterium sp.
GTGATGAACTTATCTATTCTGCCGATAAAATAACTTTGTAACTCATGCTCATCTTTCAGTTTTAATTTTTTTATTAAATCCTGACAAAATCTACTTTCTTTCCATTGTTTTTTAGGACACTCATCCCCACCAATGTGAATATATTGTCCAGGAAATAAAGCCATCACTTCGGTAAGGACATCCTGCATAAAAGTAAATGTTTCCTCACGTGGGCATAAAACATCTTCAGAAACACCCCACTTGGTAGCCACCTCATAAATTTTATCTGGATTACATCCTAACTGCGGATAAGCAGCTAACAATGCTTGCGAATGCCCTGGCATTTCAATTTCTGGAATAATGGTAACGAATTTTTTAGAAGCATAGGCTACCACTTCTTTGATATCCTCCTGTGTATAAAAACCACCATAAGGTGTTTTATCGAATTTCATGTCCTTGTAAGCTCCCACCATACTTTCCTTTCTGATGGAACTAATACTAGTCAATAAAGGATACTTTTTTATTTCTATTCTCCAACCTTGGTCTTCTGTTAAATGCCAATGAAATGTATTCAACTTATAAACCACCATTAAATCAATATATCGTTTGATAAAATCAACAGTATAAAAATGTCTGCCCGCATCCAACATCAAACCACGATAGCTAAATCGGGGTGCGTCTTCCACTTGACATGCTGGCACTGTTGGAATTACATTTGACTTTACCGCTGCATATACTTGTGCAGGCATTAATTGAAACAAGGATTGTAATGCATAAAAAGCACCTTTCCCATTTTTGGATTGTATAGTTATATTTTTAGTGGTAATATTTAATTGATACGCTTCATCCCCCAATTGGTCATTTTGAACAAAAAAGATACCAGTTGATTTTAATGCCCCCGCCTTTACAGGCAATACAATATCAAAAGAAGCTTTTATTTGTTCAGAAAGCATTTTAGCAAAAGCACTGATGTCATTATCCTTGGCACTTACTGTAATTACCGTATTTGCCTTAAATGAATAAACCCCAGTTGCAGGTATTAATTTTTGTGGCTCAGGGATAATCGTATACTGATTTTGCGAAAAAGCAGTAACTGAAGCATAAATCGCGAATAGAGATAAAATGAATGATTTCATGAGTTTTGATATTTACATAACAATATTAATTAATTTAACTGTGATTACAAATCATTTAAATGAAATAGCCCCTACTTACCCTCCTTATTGAAATAAATAGATAAACAGTTGATAACTATCTCAAAATGTATTAATTTAATACTCCTAATTGAAGGGTTTTTCCACTTTTAACTATTTGAATTATGAAATTTTTATTCGCTTTGTCCCTATTATGTGCAACAGCAGTTATGGGACAGAAATCAACTACAGAATCTTGGGAAACCATGTTTAATGGTAAAGATTTAACTGGATGGACACCTAAGATTAGGTATGCAGCTGCAGGCGAAAATGCTAAAAATACATTCCGAGTGGTGGATGAAAAACTAGTGGTGAGTTATGACCAATATGATACTTTTAATGAGCAATTTGGACATTTATTCTATAATAAAAAGTTCAGCTATTACCATATTAAATTGCAATACCGATTTATTGGTGATCAAGCCAAAGATGGCCCAGGTTGGGCTTATAGGAATAGTGGCATCATGATACATGGACAATCCCCTGAATCCATCGGTAAGGATCAGGACTTTCCAGTATCTATTGAAGTACAATTATTGGGAGGCAATGGCAAAGAGAAACGTACCACTTGTAACCTATGTACACCTGGAACAAATGTAGTCATGAATGGAAAAGTATTTACACCTCATTGTATTAATTCCACATCTGACACCTATCATGGTGATCAATGGGTAACTGCCGAAGTAATTGTATTAGGCGATTCAATTGTACAACATTTTGCCAATGATAAAATGGTGTTGTCATATGAAAAGCCACAAATTGGCGGTGGAAATGTAAGTGGTCAGGAAAATATTTTTGGCACCAATGGCCAATTATTAACAGAAGGAACTATTTCATTACAAAGTGAAAGTCATCCTGTTGAATTTAAAAGTATTAAAATTTTAAATTTAGAAGGCTGCATGGATCCTACTGCTAAAAACTATAAAACCTACTTTATAAAATCAAAACCAAGCGATTGTCGCTATTCTAAAAAAGAGAAATAGCAGAAATTAATCCGCTTTATTTTTTCCTTTGACAAAAACTTTTACGCTATTTTTCTTTGTCCAAAGCTCATATTCTGCAATCATTTGATTTAATAAGGTAGTATTAATTTTTGCTAAGTTGTTGGATTCAGTTAAGTCAGTTGACATATCATATAATTCCCAATCGGCATCTTCTATATCTTTAACTATTTTCCAATTTCCTTTACGCATGGCCTTATTGCCAACATGTTCCCAAAAATAGGTTTCCGGTTGCATGGCTTTGCCATTCCATAAATAACTTAAACTTTGTCCAGGTAAATTATTAATTGGAACGCCAGCTAATTCCAAACTGGTAGGTAATAAATCAATGATATGACCTACGCCCTCATTAAACCCTGGCTTGGCTTTAATTTTTGCAGGCCATTGTATAATACAAGGGGTTATCATACCGCCTTCATGCATAAATTTCTTATACTTTCTGAATGGTGTATTGGAAACATTGGCCCAAGGATAATCATAAGTTACATAAGATCCTTTCGCGCCAATAGGTACATTTTTATCATTAAAATTCCGACCATCTACATTTTCTGCACAACCTCCATTATCAGACATAAAAACAATAAGTGTATTTTCGTATTGTTTATTTGCTTTTAAGGTAGCAATTAATCGACCAATATTTTGATCCATTCGATCAACCATTGCAGCATATACAGCCATTTTTCTTACCCATTGTTTTTTATCAGCCACCTTATCCCAATCTTCAATATCAGCTGGCCTTTCAGTTAATTGATAACGTTTGTCAATTAATCCTAATTGAATCATTTTTTTGTATCGATTCGTTCTTGTAATATCCCATCCCTGCTCATATAATTTTTCATATTTAACTATATCTTGCTCATACGCTTGAATCGGAAAATGCGGTGCAGTATATGCTAAGTATAAAAAAAACGGATTCGAAGCGTGGTTCTTTTTTTGATCATTTAAATATTGAATTGCATAAGTAGTAAATGCATCAGTTAAATAGAAGCTATCCTTCGGAATTTCATAATCCTTGTCATCTAATACAATGTGACGTTTTCCAATTTCTTGTGGAATGATTTCATAATAGCTAGAGGCTCCTGATATTAAACCAAAATAATGCTCAAAGCCTCTTGTTAATGGCCAATGTTGTGAACGTTCCCCTACATGCCACTTACCTGTCATATAAGTATTATAACCATTAGCTTTCAAAGTTTCCGCAATGGTTGGATACTTTGGATCTAAATAACCCTGGTAACTTCCTGTTTGTATTGGCGCAGTTTCAGGGCTCACCATTTCACCCATACCTACCGTATGTGGAAACTGCCCTGTTAATAAAGAGGCCCTAGTTGGACAACATCTTGCATTATTATAAAAACTTCGAAGTTTAATTCCACTGGCAGCTATATTATCCAAATTAGGTGTTTTAATTTCACTTCCATAACATCCAATATCAGAATAACCCATATCATCTGCTAATATATATATAATATTAGGTCGTTGGGGAATGGTATCATTTGCATTTGCAAACTGAGATATAAATAAAAAAACAAAAAGGAAAAAATTATTTTTTGCGGAAATATTTTGGTGACTCATTATTGGTATGTTATTTTTATTGAATTGTATTTATGTATCCCGCTACTGCTAAAACTATTTTGTACAAAATTATTGTTTTATAAAGGCAGGATTATACTTCCCTCTTTTTTTAAACCCTTCAAAAGGACGCATTAAACCAAACCGAGGATAACTGTCAAAAATATCACCATTACCTAATACACGAGGATCTCCTTGTGTTGTTAGGGATTGATCTAATTTACTTTTTAATTGCGTTTTAATTTTAGCTACACTAGCTTGCCCAGAAAGATCATTTAAACAAAAAGGATCTTTTATTATATCATATAGTTCCTCCGAATTCCTTTTCTCAAATCCCTTTTTGAAAAGCTTTGCAAAATTTGCTTTGTTTTTTATCATGAATGATTTTGTGGGAGAATCATCAATATCCTCATACCCTTCCAAAATCGGTTTCATATCTCCTTTCTTTTCTGTTAATTCCACTTTTTCCAAAATCGATGGATCACCTGCAGGCCAACGATCTGTTTTAAAATTTTCAATATATAAATAGTTATTGGTTCGAATTGCCCTAGCCGGATAACCAACATTATCAGGCCTTGCATGCGAATGTCTTTCCCTCCCTGTTAAAATATAGGATCTTGAAGTATCAATGAATCCAGATTTATTACTAGAAAAAATAGGCACCAATGATTTACCAGTGATCCCTTCAAAATGTTTCACTCCAGCCATATCCAAAAAGGTGGGTGCTAAATCAATTAAACTAACTAAGTCATTTACCTTTCTTTGCTTGCCGTTAATGCCAGGGCCACTGATAGCTAAAGGAACATGTATTCCATATTCCTGTAAATTCGCTTTTGCATATGGGAACGCCATCCCGTTATCTGCAGTCACCACTATAATCGTGTTATCCAATTCACCAGCAGCTGCTAACATATTTATGATCTTATCTAACTGCTTATCAAACCACTCAATTTCAAGCGCATAGTCAAGCATGTCATTTTTTACCAATGCTACATTTGGTAAAAAGGAGGGTACGGTAACCCCATTAATATCTAGCCCTGATTTTGCGCCAGAACCTTCTTCATAATCTCGATGAGGCTCCCTTGATCCATACCAAAAGAAAAACGGCTGATCTGCGGGTTTCTGTGATAAAAATTCTTCAAAATTAGAAGCATAATCTGTCTTACTTATTCCTGTTGTTGGCACCGTTGTAAATTCTTTCCGATTATATTCCGGCCCTACTGGATTTCGCTTCCAACCTGCATCAATAAAATTTCCTGGATCCCATGGCTTACCAGTAAAACCAATAAAATAGCCAGACGCGTCTAGTGCAGTTGTAAATACGGGGAATTTATTGGGAAAATAACTCGCATGCGTTCCGGCTTCTTCTAATTGCCAAATTTGCCGACCCGTTAATATCGCAGCCCTTGATGGACTACATTGCGGCGCCGCTACAAATGCATTATTAAAAAGTATACCTTTCGCAGCAATACGATCAAAAGCTGGTGTATGATAAATTTTTTGACCATACATTGAAGTATGCGGATAGGACTGATCATCTGCAATCGCAAATAAAATGTTAGGAGGTCGTTTACTCGATTTTTTTGTTTGCGCAGTGATTTCATTTGATTGAAACACCGAAAAAATAAGCAAGGTCAAAAAGCAATATATTCTATTCATTTTCATACCCATTAAATTACACATTATATAAATAAGCAGCAAAAGATACTCCTTCTATTTTCGATTTTTTACGATAAATATAAGGCATACCTAGGTGTATGAATATTTGATTTAAAAAGAAGCAATTTTAATAAATTTGAATATCTTGTTACTAGTAATAAATCAATATAACGCATGATGAAATTTAATAATCTATATAAGACAATCTTGGTTTCCATTTGCATTATGGTATTAACTACTTCCTATGCCCAACAGCGACCAAATGTGATTGTGATTTATTCTGATGATCAGGGTGCCATTGATTTAAATTGCTACGGAGCAAAAGATTTATTAACACCCAATATGGACAAATTTGCGGCAAGCGGAACCATGTTTACCCAATTTTACGCCTCTCCTGTTTGTTCTCCTTCCAGGGCTTCCTTACTTACTGGCCTAAATCCACAACGCGCAGGACTTCCAGGAAACGCTTCTGAAACCAATGGAGATGTTGGCTTGCCCAATGACCGTTACACACTTGCAGAACTTTTTAAGAGTGTGGGATATAATACTGCACATATTGGAAAATGGCATTTAGGCTATAAAACTGAAATGCGCCCTAATGCACAAGGCTTTGACTATTCATTTGGCCATATGGTTGGATGCATTGACAACTACTCACATTATTTTTATTGGAACGGCCCTAACAAACATGATTTATACAGAAATGGAAAAGAAGTATTTTATCCTGGGCAATACTTCCCAGACTTAATGGTGAAAGAAGCTGGTGAATTCATGGAAAAATCGCAGCGCGATCCATTTTTTATATACTTCGCTATCAATATGCCGCATTATCCATATCAAGGAGATCCAAAATGGTTAGAATACTATAATAAAAAAGGAGTTCCTTATCCACGTAATTTGTATGCCGCATTCATGACCAGCTTAGATGATAAAATTGGCGACTTATTACAAAAAGTAAATGCACTTGGACTTACGAATAATACGATTATTATTTTTCAATCAGACAATGGCTATTCAACTGAAGAGCGTGCGCATTTTGGTGGCGGTAGTGCTGGCATATACCGTGGTGCAAAAGCGAGTTTATTTGAAGGGGGAATTCGTGTTCCTTCGATTATTAGTTGGCCTGGTAAAATTCCAAAGGGACAAGTTCGTAATCAATTTGCAGTCAATACAGATTGGTTCCCTACCCTTGCTGAATATTGTAATATCAAATTACCACGCAACGACATAGATGGGAAAAGCTTAGTATCCGTTATTAATAGTGCGGCGGCTGAAACTATGCATCCAGAAGGTTATTGCTGGGAATTTAAAAAAATGTGGGTAGCAAGAAAAGGGAAATGGAAATTGATGGGTAACCCAGTGGATACTTCTAATAAAGGAACTTTGACCGATGCAGATACTTTATTTTTAGTTGATTTAGAAGCGGATCCTTCAGAATCAACCAATGTTGCAGCTAGTCACCCTGATATTGTCAACGAATTAAAAACACAATATCAAAATTGGGGAAAGACTAATAAAAACAAATAAAGCTTAGTTCACTAAATATTTTATAAAGGGATCCTTGTATTCAGTAGCCCAAGAGAATAATTGTGCCCTGCAATTTTTTAATGCAGTTGTATAATTGGGATCATTAATTAAATTAACCATCTCTCCTGGATCATTTACGATATCATATAAAACTTCCGTTTGCGTTCCGTAATTATAAATCCAATATTTAAATTGTTTGTTACGAAGCATTCTACCATCTGGATTTAATTGTTGCCCATTCACCGGAGCACCCTGAGATAATTGATCTGAAACAACAATATAATCTCGATTCGGTACTTGATTTATTTGCGTAAATGCACTTGCCAAGCTTTTCCCTTTCGACGTCGCAGGAATGGGGATACCTGCAAAGTCACAAATAGTGGGCAATACATCAATACCTGATTGCACAAAAACCTCCGACTTTAATTGCTTCCCATTATTATAACTCATGATGAAAGGCACTTTGGAAGCCTCTTCATAAAAAACTGTTTTTTGATTCCAACGGTGCGCGCCCTGTAAATCACCATGATCGCTTGTAAACACAATTAAGGTATTTTTATCTAATCCTTTTTGACGCATAATGTTTAAAACCCTACCTATCTCTGCATCCACTTTTTCAACCAATCTGTAATATGACCAAATATATTCACGCCACTTTTGATCTGTAAATGCGCCAACAGGGAATGCGGGATTCGCTTGAATTGACTTGCGCATCATGGCCATAAATTCAGTCTCATTTTTCGAAGGCAACGCATTCGCCCGCAATGGTGGTAATTGATCCTGGCTAGGTGGATTCCCAATGGCACCATCAGGTAAATTATCACCTCTTGCCCATTGACAAATATTATGTGGATTCAAAAAAGACATGACTAATAAAAATGGCTTCTCCCTTTTTAATTCAAAAAAATATTTGGCATAATTAGGTAACAAACTATCCGTACCATTCCCTTTTTTATTGGACATATAATCAAAGCCATGGGTTTCTTCTTTATTACGATCATAAGGCAAATGCCACTTACCAATATAACCTGTTTCGTATCCGGCATTTTTGAATAGGGTTCCCATCGAAGGAAATATTACTGGATCAATTAAGGTATCGTTATTATTTTGAATCCCTAATTCATGTGGATACCTTCCTGTGAATATGGAACTACGCGAAGGCACACATAAAGGATTTGCACAATAAGCATTGGTAAAGCGTACACCATGACTTGCTAAATAATCGATATTGGGCGTATTAATAAACTTAGTCCCTAAATTAATACTCATGGTTTCAGCAGACAATTCATCTGTCATGATAAAAAGCACATTGGGCTTTTGTTGCGCAAAACCATTTAAGGAAACTAAAATTAATATATGAATTGTTACAACACTGATTAAAAATTTAAAACGCATAGTTCCTTTATTTAAAAAATTTACTTCACCAATTATAAATCATCATCGTCCTCGCCCTTTTTCTTCTTTACCTTAATTACTGGATTTGCCACTAAATCAGGTCGTACCATTTTTTTAAAGACGCCTCTAAAAATGGCAATCAATTTTTGTTGTTCAGGATTTAAATCTTTTTCTGCAATTTTATTTTTTTCCAATGGATCTTTAATCACATTATATATTTCCCCTGTTTCGTACAATTTCCATTCTTTATTATGTACGAATCTTGCACTTGGGAAATCACCTTTTTTCGGGTCATAGTGAGCGAACAACCAATCCCTTGGTGTATAATTTTTACCTAAAAGCTGCGGCATTAAACTAACCCCATCAGTGACAAATCCAGCAGGCAAAGCAATATTCGCTGCATCCGCCATGGTAGGTAAAAAATCCGTAAAGTCAACTAAATTTTTATTGATCTGCCCTGGTTTAATTTTACCTGGCCAATAGGCAATCATCGGTACATGAATTCCATATTCATTGGTATAGCCCTTATTACCTGGGATTTCACGACCATCACTCATTTTGGAAGTAATACCTACACCCGTTCCATTATCTCCAGTGAAAAGTATTAAAGTGTTTTCTAAAAGCCCCAATGATTTTACTTTGTCAATAATGTCACCCACATTTTTATCTAAGTACGCCATTTCATCTTTGAAATGAACATTATCTGCTTTACCACCACCAGGCTCCCCTTTTGCAACCACTTTAAAATCCTCATACGCTTTTTGATTTAAAGGCGTTGGCACAAATGGCTTGTGCGATAAAACCATCGGATAATAAACAAAAAATGGAACGTCTTTTTTACGCTCCATAAAATTATTTATAAAGTTGACAAATAATTCAGGCCCATAGGCACTATTGTTATACTTTTTCATCACCCCATTCTCAATAAGCTTTGGATCCTTATAACGCTCATTGTAAGTGGAACTAGTATCCATTAAATTCCACAACAAATATTCATCAAAACCTGACTTATATGGCGCATACGCATCACCCTTTAATTGCCACTTCCCAGCAATACAAGTTGCATAGCCATGCGATTTAAACAAATGCGCAAAGGTAGTTTCATTCTGATCCAAGTAACCCCACTTTTCATAATTTCTAAAGTTGGATTTACCAGTCATTATTTGAATACGCGATGGAGAACATAACGGCTGCGCATAACATTGTTCAAATAAAACACCCTGCTTTGCCATTGCATCAATTCTGGGTGTTTTATAACTAGTACTTCCATAAGCACTAACCGTTTCAAAGCCAATATCATCTCCTAGAATTAAAATTATATTAGGTTGCTTTTCAGTTTTATTTTTTACGCTTTGTGCAATTGTTACATTTGATATTCCAATAATTAAACAACACAAGTAAATGCAGCTATTTTTAATTTTCATATGCAACAATTAATTTTCAATGAAAATTATTTATAATGTTATTTTCCATTCGTTGTTCATTGGTCTACCTAATAATGCACTTGCTTCCGCGTCATTTAAAATAGTTTCTTTTTTTGGATTCCATTTTAATGAACGGTTCAAACGATAGGCAATATTTCCAAGATTACAAACTGTTGCAGTTCGATGCCCAATTTCAACATCACAAACGGGCTTGGTTCTTGTGCGCATTGCACTTAGGAAATCCTTGTAGTGATTGGTACTATTATAAACGCGTTTGTCGGCATCCGTGAAAATTTTGTCCTTCAAACTAACAGGACTTGTCTCAAGCTTACCTCTTTGCACTTTTATTTCTCCTTCAGAACCAAAAAAGTGAATGGCATTATTCCACTCCCACTTTTCGTGTGTCATGGTAATCCCATTGGCATATCGATAGGTTAAATAAAGATTATCTTTACCATCAGGCGCAATAACTTCTACAGGGCCTGAATGATCCATATCCAATGCCCATTGCACAATATCATACATGTGTGCACCCCAATCTGTAACACCGCCGCCGCCAAATTCTCTATACTTTCTCCAATTTGGAAAAACATCTTTGGTAATGGGTGGTGCCAATTCTGCATTAAAGTTCGCAAATTCATTTGGGCCTAACCATTTACTCCAATCCAAACCCTGTGGCATTGGTTCCGCTGGTAAATCATATACAATTGGGGCTGGTCCTACATTCACTTTAATATGCTTTATTTCACCAATAGTTCCATTACGAACTAACTCTGCTGCTTGCCTAAATTCATTCCAAGAACGTTGCATACTTCCTGTTTGGAACACGCGATCATATTTACGTGTTGCTTGCACCATTGCTCTTCCCTCTTTTACTGTTAATGAAAGTGGTTTTTCACAATAGATGTCTTTTCCAGCTGCAGCGGATCTAACAGCCATTGCAGCATGCCAATGATCAGGAGTTGAAATTACAACCGCATCCACATCTTTACGTTCTAATAATTCCCTAAAATCAGTATACAAGGGTATATCAGAATATACTCCTAATGTTGGATTTTTTAAATAAGTTGCTTTTATTTTATCCATGGTTAGCTCAGCTTTTCCAGGATACACTTCACTTAATGCAATAATGCGCGCCTCGCCCGTATTTATAAAAGAACCAGCTAGGCTTTTTGCTTGTTTACCTGCGCCTATAAAACCTAAAGAAATCATATCACTTGGCGCAGTATAGGGAATACCATGTACATTTTTTCCGCCTAATACAAATCGAGGTACGAACATAAAAGCTGCAGCAGCCTTGGTTGTTTGGCCGACAAATGAACGTCGGTTGATATTATTTTTTGGTGATTGTTTCATATTATTTTATTTATTTTAAATTGTATTATTATAAGCGCTTTTGTAATTTAATCTTTTTATTGGGTAATTGAATAAGGAAAATTTACAGGCAATACCCCCCTTTTCAAGTTGGGTTTTGTCCCCATGTTAAAAATGAGCTTTCCTCCCTTTAGTAAATCGTCATGGGTGATATAATTATTATTAAAAGGCATGCCACGCAAGCTTGCCGATTGTATGTACACATTTTGATCATTATTGGCTGGCGCTTCGATGCTTAACTTTTTACCATTGTCTAAATTCAAAGTGATTTTTTTGAACAAGGGTGAACCAAGCACATATTCTTGCGAACCAGGACAAACTGAATAAAATCCCATTGCACTAAAAACATACCAAGCACTTGTCTGTCCATTATCCTCATCCCCACAATAACCATCCGGTGTAGGACGATATAATTTATTCATGGCATCTCTCACATGGTATTGTGTTTTCCAAGGAGCCCCACAATAGTTATATACATAGATCATGTGTTGAATGGGTTGATTACCATGTGCATATTGCCCCATATTCATTACTTGCATTTCGGTCATCTCATGAATCACTCCGCCCCTATAAGCGGAGCCATCAAATATGGGTGGCTGATTAAATACACTATCCAACATGGATTCCATTACTTTGTTACCGCCCATTAAATTAGACAAGCCCTTGAAGTCCTGAAATACACTCCAACTGTAATGCCATGCATTGCCTTCGACGAATTCACCACCCCATTTTAATGGATTGAAATTATTCTGAAAACTTCCATCGGTATTTCTCCCACGCATCAAATTATATTTCTGATCAAATATATTTTTATAGTTCAATGCGCGTTGTTCAAACTTTTTAATTTGATCTGCTGGCTTTTTTAATAAGGTAGATAAATTGCGTAAACAAAAATCAGCATAAGCAAATTCTAAAGTTTTTGCAGCACTTCCTCCATATTTATCAACGGGTACATAACCCAATGTGTTGTATTCATTAACGCCATTACGACCTAATGTATTGAGTGGTCCTTGTTGTTCTGTGTTTTTCATTAAGGCTTCATACAAAATATTGATATCAAACCCTCTTATCCCTTTCGTGTAAGCATCTGTAATCACCGAAGCTGAATTACTGCCAATCATGGTGGCTCTATGTCCAGGGGTCGCCCACTCCGGTAACCAGCCACTTTCCTTATAGGTATTCACCATGCCTTGCATCATTTGTCGATCCATTTCAGGATACATTAATGTTAAGAAAGGAAAAAGACTACGGAAAGTATCCCAGAACCCAGTATCTGTAAATAAAATCCCATCTTCCACTTTCCCATTAAATGGACTGTAATGAACCATTTTTTGATTTGCATCAAACTCGTAAAATTTGCGCGGAAATTGCAGCATGCGATACAAGCATGAATAAAATGTTTTTATTTGCTCTAGTGTTCCGCCTTCTACAACCACCTTACTTAATTCCTGATGCCATGCTTGCTTCGCTTTGCTTTTTATTTGTGGCAAAGTTTGCTTACCTATTTCTCTGTGTAAATTAAGTTCCGCTTGTTCGTATGAAATAAAAGAAGATGCCACTCTTAAATGAACTACCTCGCCTTTTGTAGTACTGAATCCGATGGCTGCCTGCGCATGTGCACTAGTCACTTCCAAACTATTTGACTTCACCAACGAATCACTTGCAGTATAGGTTAACTTAAATGGTTTATCTGATTCAATAATAAAATAATTTCTAAAATTAGTAGGTACACCTCCTCTGTTTCTTGTTGTATAACCAATAATTTTATTTTCGCCCGGTATGATTTTAATATACGATCCACGATCAAATGCGTCAACTAAAATAAATGAACTATCCGATTTAGGAAAAGTGAATTGGAATATTGCACTACGTTCTGTAGGCGCAATTTCAGTAACAATATCATAATCCGCCAAGTAAACACTATAGTAATAAGGATTAGAAACTTCTGCTTTATGTGAAAACCAACTGGCCCTTTTTTCTTCATTAAATTCCAGCTTTCGCGTCATCGGCATAATTGAAAATTGCCCATAGTCTCCCATCCATGGTGAAGGCTGGTGTGTTTGTTTGAAACCTCTAATTTTATCAGCGGTATATACATATTGCCAACCATACCCATTGGTGCCGGTTTGTGGAGTCCAGCAGTTCATGCCCCATGGCATGGTAATGGCAGGATAAGTATTTCCATTGGAAAAAGAATATTTCGAATCCGTTCCCATTAATGGGTTCACTAACTCCTCAGGTTTAAAAGTAGATTGTGCCCAATGCAACATTGGAACTAAAAGAAATAAAAAAATAATTCGACATTTCATTTGCAATATTTTAGAAAATTATTTTTTATTTACAATCACCACGCTTGGATTAACAGGATAGCGACCAAAATCAGCACCATATATTGCCAAACCGCCTTCCCCTTGTGTTTGGATTTTTAAAGTGACAAAGCCTTGCGCTTTTGCCGCTTTTAATTCTGCAACTGATAAAGGCAACTTTACTAAATATCCATAGGAGCCTGCTTCTCTTAATTTACGATCCTGTGGCTGACTGTTCCAAGACAATACGCCTCTATGATCCGCAGGATCATCAGATAATATAACTGTCTTAGCTTTATTACCATTTACAAAAACGTCAATGGTTGAAGGAAATAATGTTTCATCGGTCATTGGATACGCATTTGGATTTTTATGGGGTGATACTTTTGCACCCAACATATAATCCTGATTTTTATTAAACGCTTCTCCTTTGTCCTTATCAAATAATTGCTTTGCTGATGCTTCAAATAAAATATACGCTTCTTGTACATTTCCTAATGAAATGTCATTTGAAAAAGGAATGGTATATTCAAAAAAACCTTTTCCTGCACCATTCACTTTCAGCCCATCCAATACATTCCATTGTTTTTGCGACCAGGTCGCTTTAGTGAATTTTGAAGGAGCTACTTCCATAATAGTTGTCTTATCCTTATTCACATCACTCTTAACCACAAAATGCATAAAATTGGTATGTAACACATTTCCCAAAGCATCTTTTAATTTAAATTTAATCATACCCAAGCCAGCGAATGCAGGTACTTTAAATTCAAAAGAAGGTAATTGCTTTTGCATCCATGGCTGATAATCCAGCTTCATGGTATTAATAGTATAGGGTGTTTTAGCACCAGTCTTGTCGATAAATTCTACATCAAATTCGACAAATAACTGTCCCCCTTCAATTTTTTTACCAGACATAACTGATAAATACAAAGGCATATTTAAAATTTCATTGCCGTTTAAAGTTTTACATATTTCATTTCCTGTTGAAATATAAAAATCTGAGTGAAAATCCTTGTCCGTCATCCCTTTTGCAATTTCAGACAAACCTGTGTATTTCATAGTACGATCAAAGCGCCAATAACCATTCCACTCGTTTATTACATCATGATGTTCGGTATATAACCATCCTGCTACTTTTGGGTATTTACGGAAAGTATTAATCATTCTATGATAATCCCAGCTCCAATCTACATCACCTGTACTTCCATCATAACCCCATACATTACCACATTCTGAATTGATATTGGGTTGTCGACCTTGCTTAAATCCATCCTCAAAATGGTAGGTACTTCCCTCGAATGTATTTTTAACAATCGTACTTATATGCTTATCCCACTCATAGCCTGGTAAATATTCATGCCATGAATTAATATCTGTTTCCGTATGTCCGGCACCGCAACAAATGGAATTATCCTCTACCAATCTTGTAGGGTCTAATGATTTTGTTAAATAATACATAGAAGCAACCCAGCTTTGTGTGCTTGGTAAATATTTGCTCACCGCTTTCCCCTTTTTATTTGTTTCCTCAACTTTAGTTTTCAACCCCCAGGTTTCATTAAAAGTAATCCATGAAAATATTGCTGGATGATTGTAATCTCTTTTAATCATTGCTCTTAAAGTATATTCAGATGCCGCTTGCGCTTCTGCATTTGGTTCACCCCAAAAATTGGGTAAATCTGACATCACTAATAAGCCTAATTTATCGGCCCAATATAATTTACGCGGCACATCTACTTTAATATGTGTTCGAATGCCATTTAATCCAAGATCCTTACATAATTGAATTTCATTTTTCATGAAAGCATCCGTTGGAAATGTATAAAATCCTTCTGGATGATAGGATTGGTCTAATGTTAATTGTAAATAAATAGGCTCATTGTTCAATGCGATATAAGGTATATCAGTATTGGGTAAATTGACTACTGAAATTTTTCGCATACCAAAATAGGTATTCACGATGTCCTGATTTAAATGAACACTGGTTTCATATAAAAAAGGATCCTGCAAATTCCATAACCTTGGATTTGGGATATCCACTAAAAAACTACCTGATTTTGTATTTTTTGCAATTTTATTTTTTGCAACTATCACTGATTCGGGACTTTTAATATTCAATACCAACTCTCCATCATTTGCAGCCTCATCAGATAAAATATAGGCTACTCTAACTGTTTTATCATCAATATTAGGGGTAAAATGTACCGACTCAATGAAGTTTTGTTCTCTGGCTTCTAAATATACAGTTTGCCAAATACCTCTTGCATCTCCGTAACCTTGCTTGCCATATAAAGCATAATCTCTTCGCTTATCATCGACCCTTATAACCAATGGCTGTGGTGTATTAAATTTAACCTGCTCCGTTAATTCAAAAGAGAATGGCGTATAACCACCTTCGTGCTTGCCCACCATCACCCCATTCAACCAAACAGTGGTTTCAAAATCAGATGCCCCAATAGTAACAAATACTCTTTGCTTACCCCAACTCGCTGGAACAGTGATTGTTTTTTTGTACCATGCAAAATCTGCTTCATTTTTTACACCTGACAAAGGCGATCCCCATGGAAATGGAACTTGTATTTTTTTTGAAAATTTAGTCGCCCCTTTATGCCATTGATTCGCAACTCCTTTATTTAAACTATCAAATTCAAAATCCCATTGACCATTTAAATTTATCCAATTGGCACGTTCAAAATCGGGCCTAGGATGTTCTGGAAGTGGAATGGTTTGCGCGTATCCTCCTATTGTAAAAAAAAAGCTGACGAGCAGCAAAGAAAAAAATTGTCTTGAATTTCTAAGAACAATAAGTATAGAGTTTGAAAGCATAAAATCGGTTATTTGGTTTGAAAGCAATTAGAATTTTGGAAATTTATACCCGTTATGATAATTAGGTTTAATTAATTTATTTGCCATGGAATTATCAAACTTAGAATTGATTGCATCCCAATGAATACGATCACCCACTCTTAAGGATAAATTACCCATATGTGCACTTAACGCTACATTAGCTCCAACTTCAATGGGACAAGCTAGTTGATCAAGTTTACCCGATTTAATTACATCAATAAAATTTTGTGCATGATAGTCTAAGCCAATATTTGATTTTTTAATTAAAGGGACTGCTTCTA
>JAURIP010000131.1 GCA_030832695.1 Sediminibacterium sp.
ACTTTTACTTGTGGGGATGATTCTGGCATCACGATATAGGCTTTGATGCCTAACATTTTTGCTGCAAAAGCCAATGCCTGTGCGTGGTTACCAGAAGAATGTGTAGCAACTCCTTTTTCCAATTGCTCTTTTGTTAATTGCAAACTTGCATTCATGCCGCCCCTAATTTTAAATGCGCCAATTTTTTGGAAATTCTCACATTTGAAATACAAGTCTAACCCATACAATGCATTGATACTTTTACAAGTCATGATGGGTGTGTTGTGAATATAAGGCGCAATTCGATTTGCTGCTGCTTCAATGGTTGCTTTAGTGATTTTCATAGAATGAATTTAAACAATATTTGCTTATCTTGAAGGATGCAAATGGAACATAAAAAAATTGGTATTTGGACAAGCACTTCGCTTGTTGTAGGCAATATGATTGGCGCAGGTGTTTTTTTGATGCCTTCGGCCTTAGCTAGTTTTGGAAGTATCAGTTTAATTGGGTGGCTTTTTTCTGCATTGGGAGCAATTGTGATTGCAAAAGTATTTGCCAACTTCAGCAAGTTGATTCCAGCTTCGGATGGAGGTCCTTATGCTTTTACAAAAGCTGGGCTAGGTGATTTTGCAGGATTTTTGGTAGGATGGGGTTATTTAATTTCTGTTTGGACAACCAATGCAGCAATTGCAGTTTCATTGGTAAGTGCAATGAGTACCTTTTTCCCAATACTCGCAGAAAATTCAAGTATCGCTTTAGCAACTGGACTGGGTTTTCTTTGGTTGCTCACTTGGGTAAATACCATGGGTGTATATGCTTCTGGAAGAGTCATACTCATGACCACTATTTTGAAAATAGTACCCCTTATTTTAGTGGCAATTGGGGGACTTTTATTTTTAGATCCTCAAAATTTACTACCATTTAATATGAGTGGCACGAGCAGTTGGCAAGCCATTACTGCAACGACCACTTTAACATTTTTTGCATTTTTAGGGATTGAATGTGCGACGATTCCATCCAGTAGTATCGACGATCCAGGACAAAATATATCTAAAGCAACGATGCGCGGTGTATGGATTGCAGCAGCCGTTTATATATTTAGTACTGCTGCCATTATGGGGATGATTCCTGCAAATCAATTACAAGTTTCTATTACACCCTTTGCGGATGCTGCAGAAAAAATTTATGGGCATGGTGCAAAGTATTGGGTTAGTGCAGGTGCTGCTATTGCTGCATTTGGTGCCTTGAACGGATTTGTACTTGTACAAGGACAAATGCCTTATGCGATGGCAAAGGATAAATTATTTCCTGCATTTTTTGCGAAACAAAATCGTAAAGGCGTACCTGCGAATGGCGTCATTGTATCTAGTATCATTATCACTTTATTGATGTTTATGAACAATTCAAAAAACCTAGCTGGTCAATTTAAGTTGCTCATATTACTTTCTACTTTTTTTACTTTGCTACCTTATTTATTGACGACTGTATCTTATTTAATTGTTCGAGCAAAACAAGCAGCAACTTATACAAAGACCAAAACTATAACAGCAATAGTGATAAGCATCATGGCATTTTCTTTTTCTATGTGGATGTTGATTGGTTCTGGACAAGAAATAGTGTACTGGGGATTCCTCATGCTCATGATGGGTGTACCTTTTTATGTTTATATGGTTTATAAGAACTAATGTCAATTTTTTGTAAATTCGTCAATAATATGGCATTTATTACGGTTTAGCTTTTATATTCGTAGTGTATGAAAAAAAGGATCATTGGAATTTTATTGACTTTTGTGGTAGCAACACAGGTTTTCCCTGTGGATGGATTCCGCTTTTGGTCTAATTTAGTCCAATCCAATACTCAAGCAAGTACAGCTTCTATTTTGGCGCTAGAAGAAGAGGAAGTAGAGGAGATCCAGTTTAAGGTCAAAAACATGGAATCCAACCATTCGATGTATTTTGAAAGCCAAATGGCATCCATGCTTTTAATTGCCAATTATCCTATCATGACACATTTAGGTGCAGTCATTGACAGGAATAATCCAATTCTTATCCCGCCTCCCAATATTGCTATCGAAGTAATTTAAAAACTTTGACTTAAGACATTCGTCACTGGCAATGGTTCAATTGACACGAAGTCATCATTTTCATAATTCATTATAGATTACTGCTCAGTTATTTGACTTGTAATTTGAATGAATGGTTCTATAAAATATAAAATTAAAAATGAGTTTACATCAACCAAATCAAGGGTTAAGTTTCAAATATTTGAAGGAAGATTTACCGGCAGGCTTAGTCGTTTTTTTAGTCGCTTTGCCTCTGTGTTTAGGGATTGCATTGGCATCTGGTGCACCTTTATTTTCTGGCATCATTGCTGGTATTGTTGGAGGAATTATTGTTGCTTTCGCTAGCGGATCTGCATTGAGTGTGAGTGGTCCAGCTGCAGGTCTTACTGTGATTGTTTTAAATGGGATTACTACATTAGGATCCTATGATCAATTTTTGGTTGCTGTTGCAATTGCAGGAGTGTTACAAATTGTTTTAGGCTATTTAAAAGCAGGCGTAATAGGCTATTATTTTCCTTCCAGTGTCATTAAAGGGATGCTCGCTGCAATTGGTATCATATTAATATTAAAACAATTACCAATTGCAATTGGATATAATAAAACTGCTGCACAGAATTACCATATGGGGTCCATCATTATTGCAAGTATTTCAATTGGAATTATTTTATTTTGGGAAATGCCTATATTAAAAAAGTATGCCTTTTTTAAATATGTACCCGGCGCTTTGATTGCCGTACTTGTTGGTGTTGGTTTGAATCTATTTTTTAATGCAAGTATGCCAGCATGGGCTTTATCTGCAGACGCATTGGTAAAATTACCTGTGGCAAATAACAGTTCTGAATTTATTGGACAGTTTACGCTACCCAATTTTAAAGCACTTGGAAACTATCAGGTTTATGTAGTTGCCATCACCATTGCGATTATTGCAAGTTTAGAATCTTTATTGAGTACCGAAGCAGCGGATAAATTAGACCCATATAAACGTGTGACACCAACAAACAGAGAATTAAAAGCACAAGGATTGGGTAATTTAATTTCTGGAATGATTGGTGGCTTACCCATGACAGCTGTGATTGTTAGAACTTCTGCCAATGTGAATGCTGGAGCAAAA
Organism: Sediminibacterium sp.; assembly: GCA_030832695.1. The sequence continues at coordinate 3,153 of JAURIP010000131.1, forward strand.
ACAAAACTTTCTGCGATTTTTCATGGCTTACTTTTATTAACGAGTGTAGTTGCTTTTGCATCTATCTTAAACCAAATTCCACTGGCTTGTTTAGCAGCAGTTCTTTTGGTAGTAGGCTATAAATTAGCTAAAGTGTCTTTATTTAAAGAAATGTATAAACTAGGATGGGAGCATTTTGTCCCATTTATTGTAACAGTGGTTGCTATTCAATTTAGTGATTTACTAAAAGGGATTGCATTAGGTATGCTGGTGGCTATATTTTATATCTTAAGAACTAATTTTCGTCGTGATTATGAAATTCATCAGGAAAAAAAATCTGAAGGAGGAAACATCAATATTATGCTATCTGAACATGTGACATTTATCAATAAAGGAAGTATCGCTAAAAAATTATCTGATATTCCAAACGATACCATTGTTACAATAGATGCTAGTAAATCACATTATATTGATATCGATGTACTTGAAATTATTTATAATTTTGAAAAAGCAGCAAAATTGAAAAATATTCAGGTAAATTTGGTGCAAGTACCAACTAGGGCAGTAGTTTCTGGGCATTAAATATTTTTAAAGTAGCGATCAAAGTAGCATTTTAATAATCCGCTACAAGTAGTATTAAGAAATAATTTTAAAAAATTAAAATAAAATAAAAATGGAAAAATCATACCAAAGATTAATTAAAAATAATAAAACATGGGTCGCAGAACAATTACAATTAGATCCTAATTTTTTTGAAAATCTATCCAAAGGCCAGACGCCTGAATATTTATGGATAGGTTGTTCAGATAGCAGGGTGCCAGCTGAGTCTATCACAGGAACAGAACCTGGTGAAATGTTTGTACATCGTAACATTGCCAATATGGTGGTACATAGTGATATGAATATGCTTAGTGTCTTGTCATATGCAGTGGATGTGTTAAAAGTAAAGCATATCATAGTATGTGGCCATTATGGTTGTGGGGGAGTAATGGCGGCAATGAAGAACCAACAATTTGGTTTAATTGATAATTGGCTTCGTCACATAAAAGACGTGTATCGTTACCATCATGATGAATTGGACGCTATTAAAGATGAAACTTTAAGAGCAAGAAGGTTTGTGGAAGTGAATGTACAAGAACAAGTACATGATTTGGGAAAAACTTCAATAGTTCAAAATGCATGGAAAAGAGGACAACAATTACACCTTCATGGTTGGGCTTATGACATTCAAGACGGACTCATTAATGACTTAGGGGTTAATTTTACTTGCACTAAAGATTTACATACGGTCTATCATCTTGATTAACAAGAGAATATAGATTTAAATACAAAAGGAGCGTTTTCAATGCTCCTTTTTTTATGCCAATATCTATTAGTTAATATTAAGTTCATATTGGCTTAACAATTCGGTAACATGACTATTTGATATTTGTCCTACAAATAAAATCATATCGTGAAAAGGATACTACTAATAATAATTTGTTTTGTTACAGCTATTTCGGTTCAAGCGCAAAAAGCAAAATTGATAGGTAAGGTTACAAACGTAAAAAATGATGTTTTAGTTGGCGTTACACTAACTTTAAAATCCGATAAAAGTCAAGTTTCAAAAACAGATATCGAAGGTAGATTCAGTTTCAATATCGATATCAACAAAGCCTATACTTTAGATTTATCTTATGTTGGTTACAAAGCAAAATCTATCGATGTCATTGGTGCTAAAACTGCTAACGAAGAAATTGTTTTGGATGTATTATTAGAGGAGTCTGGTAAAAACTTGACTGATGTAGTCGTTTCTTCTACAAGATCTACCAATAAAGGTGCTACTGATAACGCCTTAATTGCTTTTCAAAGAAATACCAATACAGTGGCTTCTGTGATTTCTGCAGAATCTATCAAAAGAAGTCCAGATAGAAATACTGCTGAAATTTTAAAAAGAACACCAGGAGCTTCTATTCAAGAAGGTAAATATATTATTGTAAGAGGTTTAGCAGATCGTTATAACCAAGCCATGTTAAATGGTATTTTATTG
>JAURIP010000223.1 GCA_030832695.1 Sediminibacterium sp.
AATAGTCGTAGAAGGATGGAATGGATTTTTTTCTGTAACGCGGCGGTAACTATTTTTTTCATCGTAGGCCCCAAAAACGATGTGGCCAATTTTATTCCAATACAAAGCCCCGGCGCACATTAGGCAGGGCTCCAAGGTTACATATAAGGTGGCGGCTGGTAAATATTTGGATTGTAAATTTTCACAAGCACTACTGATCGCTAAAATTTCAGCATGTGCGGTGACATCTTTTAATAACTGAACCTGATTATATCCTTTTGCAATGACTTGACCATTCATGACAATGACGGCTCCAACGGGAACTTCATCTTCGTCAAAGGCCCTCTGCGCTTGCGAGAGGGCCTGACGCATAAATGATTCATGAATGTTATTCACAAAAAAAGTTACAGTTTTTTGATTTCAATGTTTCTGTAGGATACATTATTGCCATGGTCTTGTAATGCAATATGCCCACTAAACACTTTTCAAAAATCAGGTGATTCCTTTTTTGAAAACTTACTGTTTTTAATTAATTCCTTCCAGCTGTCGTCACCGATAGTGGTCTTAGCTGTTGTAACGCCATTTAATTTTAAAACCAAAGTTCCTTTTTGAACAATGATTTCCGCTTTATTCCACTCGCCTACAGGTTTTACTGCATCATCGGGTCCTGCGATTAAGTCATACAAGTTTCCAGCTCTATGCTTTACAATTTTACCATCACTGTGGCCTTCGTTATCTAACACTTGCATTTCAGGTCCGGTATACCAAAGGTTTTTATATTTTGCTTTATCGTCCTGTGCAAAAAAGATAATACCACTATTTCCGTTTTTTGAAATTTTCCATTCTAATCTTAAATGAAAATCATCAAAACTTTCATCTGTAGCAATATCACCGCGACCTTCCTTTGTACTAGCATCCAAAAAAAGTACACCATCTTCAACCTTCCAAGCTTGACCTGCAGCAGCTTCGCCATAAGTGTGCCATCCTTTGGTTGTTTTTCCATCGAATAAAGGAGTCCACTTCTTTTTTTGTGCCATTGTTTGCACACAAATAAATAACACCAATATGGAAAGTACAATTGATTTAAATTTCATTTTTTTATTTTTACTTGAATTACTAATTAATTACTTTTTCAACAACATAATATATTTTACCATGGCAATTGCATCTTCCTCTTTCACTTGCGGGTGCGGTGTCATTGGTATTGCACCCCAAACGCCACTACCGCCACTGATTACTTTTCCTGCTAACATTTTTATATTACTTTCTGTTGCTTCATATTTTGCCGCTACATCTTTATACGCTGGTCCAATTAGTTTTTCACTTGTTTTATGACAAGTCAAACAGTCACTACCTGCAATGAGTGCCAAACCTTTTTGATAATCAGGATTTTCAGACAATGGTTTTGGCGCTGCTACTACTGCTTTTGCTTCAGTGGTTGCTGTTGCATCCATTGTTCCTTCTTTTTTTTCTCCACCACCACAAGCAGCTAACACTATTACTGCAGACATAATTCCTAACACCTTTTTCATACTCGTTTTTATTTAATGATTAATTGATTTAATTATATACCTAAAATTTTCTTGTTAAATGCTTCATCTGATCCTGTATTTGCAAAATCATCAAAAGCTTTTTCTGTTACTTGAATAATATTATTTTTAATGAATACGGCACCTTCTGCTGCACCCACTTCCGGATGCTTAATGGCGCACTCCCATTCCATCACTGCCCAACCCTTAAAATCATAAGCGGCTAGTTTGCTAAAAATATTTTTAAAATCAACTTGACCATCTCCCAATGACCTAAACCTGCCTGCGCGGTCAATCCAATTTTGATAACCACCATATACGCCTTGCTTGGCTGTTGGATTAAATTCAGCATCTTTTACATGAAACATTTTTATGCGCTCATGAAATGCATCAATGTATCCTAAGTAATCCATACATTGTAAAACAAAATGTGAGGGATCATATAATAAGCAGGCACGGGGATGTTGGTTGACCTTTTCTAAAAACATTTCATAAGTAACACCATCATGCAAATCCTCGCCAGGGTGTATTTCATAACAAACATCTACACCTACTTTATCAAACTCATTTAATATGGGTAACCATCTTTTTGCTAATTCTGTAAATCCAGTTTCCACCAAACCTGTTGGTCTTTGTGGCCAAGGATACACCGTGTGCCATAATAATGCACCACTAAATGTTGCGTGTGCATTTAAGCCTAAATTTTGCGAAGCCCGAGCAGCATATTTTAATTGTTGTACAGCCCATTCGGTTCTTGCTTTTGAATTGCCATGCACTTCCTTTGGTGCAAATCCGTCAAATTGTGCATCATAGGCAGGATGAACTGCTATCAATTGTCCTTGTAAGTGTGTAGAGAGTTCCGTGATTTCCATGCCAGCACTTGCTACAATACCTTTTATTTCATCTGCATATGTTTTGCTTTCAGCCGCTTTTTTTAAATCAATACATCTTGCATCCCAGCTAGGAATTTGAACACCTTTAAATCCTAAGGAAGCTGCCCATTTGCAAATACTTTCCAAAGAATTAAATGGCGCAACATCGCCCATAAATTGTGCTAAAAATATTCCAGGTCCTTTTATTGTGGTCATACTATTTGTTTAATAAGTTGTGAATGGTAACTTTATTTTTATATAACATATGGAGTCCATTTCACATCCGATTGTGATGACGCAACTACATTATCAATAAACGCCATACCTCTTAATCCATCTTCAATGCCAGGAAAATCAAGCATTTCAGCGGTAGGTGTGGTGCCATCAATTTTACATCCAATCGTTAATGCAAAGTTTCTATAAATATTTGCGAATGCCTCTAAGTATCCTTCTGGATGTCCGCCTGGAGTTCGACAATTATGAATTGCAGTAGGAGATAAATGTGCGCCATAATTTCCACCAGCCCTTAATATTTGGGTGGGTTGATCATACCATTTCACTAATAATGTATTGGGTTCATGTTGTGCCCATTCGATACCACCATTTTCGCCATACACTCTTATTTTTAAAGCATTTTCTTCGCCCGCTGCTACCTGTGATGCCATTAAAACGCCTTTAGCGCCATTGTCAAATTTCAACATCACTGCGCCGTCATCATCTAACAATCGTCCTTCGACCATGGTGTTTAACTCAGCACATACATCCGTAATTTTTGCACCAGTAATGTATTCAGCTAAGTGCGCAGCATGCGTGCCAATATCGCCCATTACCGAACTTTTACCTGATTTTTTTGGATCGGTTCTCCAAGCTGCTTGTGCGTTTCCTTCGCGTTCAGATAATTTACTTAACCAACCTTGTGGGTACTCTACCCAAATTTTTCTAATTTTTCCAAACCTTCCTTCCTTAACCATTGCCTTTGCTTGCTTGACCATTGGGTATCCAGAATAGGTATGTGTTAAGCAAAGCGTTAAGCCGGTTTCGTCTAATTTTTGTTTTAATTGCTTTGCTTCATCTAATGAAAATGTAATTGGTTTTTCAATCACCACATGAAAGCCATATTCTAATGCCATCATCGCAGGGGCAAAGTGCGCAAAGTTGGGTGTTACAA
>JAURIP010000155.1 GCA_030832695.1 Sediminibacterium sp.
CAATCCAATGGACGAAATTTAGCAGTGCAATGGACTGCGCTTAATTCATCTACAGGAGTAGAAACATTTTATTTATTGAATAGGGCAAAAAATTATGATGATTATTTACATGCCATTTCATTATGGACCTGTCCAGGACAAAATTTTGTATTAGCTACAAAATCAGGGGATATTGCGATTAAACAACAAGGAAGTTTTGTTGCGAGGTGGGAGCGCCAAGGTGATTTTATAATGCCAGGGGAGGATACTAGCTTTCAATGGCAAGGGATCATTCCAGGCAATGAAAATCCAATGATTAAAAATCCTGAGCGGGGTTTTGTAAGTAGCGCGAATCAAAAATCAACAGATATCAGTTATCCTTATTATTTAGGTGCCGCATCCGCATTCCCTTTGTATCGTGGTATCAGTGTGAATATGCACTTAAACAAGATGTCGCAAATTACGGCTGAGGATATGCAAGCATTACAGACTAATAATTATAATGCTTTTGCAGCAACAGCCCGTCCAGCTTTGATGAAATATATTCAAGTGGATAAATTAAGTACCGATGCAAAGCGAATGGTGAATGAAATGACTAATTGGGATTTGTATAATAACGTAAACGCAAAAGGGGTTACTTGTTTTAAAATAATTTGGGATAGTGTGGAGCAAGCTGTCTGGGGAGATGAATTAGGAGGTTCGGCTATTCCATTATTAAAACCAGAGGCATATGTTTTGTTGGATCAAATGTTAAAGGATACCAATTGGAGTATCGCTGATGATATAAGGACAAAAAATATTGTGGAGGATTTAAAAACACAAGTAACATTGGGGGTAGAAAAAGCAACTGAAAAATTGTTGTCTTTAGAAAAAGAAAACAAATTGGAATGGTCATTATTTAAAGCAACACGCGTAATGCATTTGACAAAAACCCCAGCACTAAGTCGAATGAATTTACCTATTGGTGGTGGCGTAAACATTATTAATGCAACCACAGAGAATCACGGTCCAAGTTGGCGGATGGTAGTGCATTTAACCGATGAAATTGAAGCCTATGGATTATATCCAGGGGGTCAAAGTGGAAATCCGGGTAGCCCTTACTATGATACCTTTGTAAATTATTGGGCCGAGGGTAAATATTATCGATTATTGTTTTTATCCAAGGAAAAATTAAAGCAAAGTGAAAGAACAAAGTGGCATATCCAATTTCAAAAGATCAATTCATAATCAATTCTAATTCATTAAAATATTTTATATGAAATTCGTTATTTCAATTTTATTAGCTGCTTTGCTTACTTATGCAATTGGCATTTATGGTAACCTACCATGGTGGAGTTTTGTGATCACTAATTTATTAATAGCTGTGGCTATTCCACAAAAACCTTTGTTGGCTTTTGCGAGTGGTGCAATAGGGGTTGGCATGCTATGGGCTGGATTGGCATTTGGCATTGACCTGGCTAACAACCATATTTTAGCAACAAAAGTGGCCACCATATTACCTTTGAAAGGTTCCTATAGCAGCCTAATTATATTAACTGCATTTTTAGGTGCATTGTTGGGTGGATTGGCTTCACTTACTGGAAGCTTTGTTCGCGCGCGCAAGGCGTAATATTTTTTTATTGTATCTTCGTAATGAATTTGCCCAACCTGTAATTGGGTCCATTTTAAAGGAACATCCTAGATGTCTAAATTTATTTTATGTCACTACTACACAATCGTATCTCCAATAAGGAGTTAAAAGAAAAATTATACCAAGAAAATTTTTCTAGAACCACTATCAGCTTTTACAAATATTGTAGTATTCCAAACCCGCAAGTATTCAGAGATGAATTGTACAAAGGTTTGAGTGCATTGCAATGTTTTGGTCGAATTTATATTGCGAAGGAAGGGATCAATGCGCAGATGAGTGTGCCATCACATTTTTTTGAAAACTTCAAGGAATATTTATATACCATTCCCGAATTAAATAATGTAAGATTAAACATTGCTGTCAATGATAATGGCAAAAGTTTTTGGGCGCTAAGAATTAAAACGCGTGAAAAAATAGTAGCCGACGGAATTGAGGATCCCAGTTTTAGTATGGAAAATAAAGGCAACTATGTGGATGCAAAACAAATGAATGCCATGTTAAATTCCGCGGATACCATAGTTATTGATATGCGCAACCATTACGAATTTGAAGTGGGTCATTTTACCAATGCGATTGAAATTCCATCAGATACCTTCAGGGAACAATTGCCCATGGCAGCGGATATGATGAAGGATAAAAAAGATGTTAATATTATCATGTATTGTACTGGAGGGATACGCTGTGAAAAAGCAAGTGCTTATATGTTACATCATGGGTTTAAAAATGTTTTTCATTTAGAAGGAGGTATAATTAATTATGCGAATAAAATTAAAGAAGCTGGATTGGAAAGTAAGTTCAAAGGAAAGAATTTTGTCTTTGACGATCGCCTAGGTGAAAAAATTACGGACGATATTATCGCGAAATGTCATCAATGTGGTGCGCCATGTGATACGCACACGAATTGTAAAAATGATGGCTGCCATTTGTTATTCATACAATGTCCCACCTGCGCTGAAACTTATGCAGGCTGTTGTACGCAGGCCTGTACTGACATAGTTCATTTGCCTATGGAAAAACAAATTGAACTTAGAAAAGGGATTGACAAAGGCCAGCAAATTTTCAACAAAAGCAAACAACGACTACGCCCAAGATTAGGGAAAGACATCTAATTGATAATTTTAATTTTTGTTTTCACTTCTGAACATTGAGGAATAGCGTTAAGAAAAATTAAAAATGAATCGTTAAAAAATTGCGCATGTCTGAGCGAAGCGAGTTCGCAATTTTAGATTCATTTGTATTTTTTAGCGTCATGACGAGCGGAGAAGAATGAAAATAAAAATTTAAAATTAAGGCAACTTTGCCAATGAAGCTGAAACTAAATTGTAGGTTGCTTCGTCCGATAATTTTTGAGGGTTGAATTTTTCGCCAATCACTTGCTCATACAATTCAATATATCTTTTTGAAATAGTGTCAATCCATTCTTCGGACATGTGCGGAACTGTTTGTCCTTCCTTTCCCATGAAATTATTTTCAATCAACCACTCGCGCACAAATTCCTTACTGAGTTGTTTTTGCTTTTCTTTTTTTATTTGTCTTTTTTCAAAACCATCTGCATAAAAATAACGTGAAGAATCAGGGGTATGAATTTCATCCATCAAATAAATGGTGTCACCAATTTTTCCAAACTCATATTTGGTATCCACTAAAATCAAACCTTGCTTAGCTGCAATTTCTTTTCCTCTTTGAAATAAGGCCAATGCATATTTTTCTAATATCGCCCAATCTTCCGCGGAGGCCAAACCTTGCGCAATGATGTTTTCTTTGGAAATATCTTCATCATGTCCTTCACTTGCTTTGGTGGAAGGCGTAATGATGGGGGTTGGGAAATAGTCATTTTCATTAAGCCCTTCTGGTAATGGAACGCCACATAAAATACGTCCACCAGCATGGTAAGTTCGCCAAGCATGGCCCACTAAGTTTCCTCTAACCACCATTTCAATCTTAAAAGGGGTGCATTTTTTCCCAATGGCCACATTAGGGGCAGGGGTATCCAACAGCCAATTGGGGCAAATATCAATAGTTGCCTTTAGCATATAGGCAGCAATTTGATTTAAAACCTGCCCTTTAAATGGGATAGGATTCGGTAAAATTACATCAAAAGCCGAAATTCGGTCACTTGCAATCATCACAAGTAGTTCATTTTCAATGTAATATACATCTCTTACTTTGCCATGGTAAGTATCTAATTGGCCTGGGAAGGGTGTGGATTTCATGCCACTAAATTAAAAGTTTTAATACAATTTTGATAATTTTTTCTCATGTGCTAACAATTCAGTATTTTTAGATACGATTCATCTTAAAAACAAATAAAATATGAGAAAATTTTTACGTCATTTTAGTCTTTTAAGTTTACTAGCCTTGTCGGTAGTTTCATTAAAAGCACAAAAGGCAAGTACTGTAAATGGTACTGTTAAAAATTCAAATACAGCCGAAAGCTTATCTGCTGTTTCAGTTACTGTAAAGGGAACAACCAATGGTACCTTCACAGATGACAAAGGAGGTTTCAGGATTAATGTGGCTAAAACACCCGTTACCTTGATCTTTTCTTCAGTAGGTTACTCAGACAAAGAAGTTGTCATTGCTTCCATAACGCCAAAGTTAGAAGTAAGCTTAAGTCCTTCATTTGTATTGGGTTCTGAGGTAGTTGTTGCGGCTTCAAGAGTGGCAGAGCGTATTTTAGAATCGCCTGTTTCAATTGAAAGAATTAGCAATGCAACTATAAGAAATTCGCCAGCTTCTAACTATTACGATATCCTAGGTACTTTAAAAGGAGTGGACATAATCGCTGCAAGTTTAACCTTCAAAAGTGTTGGAACAAGAGGATTCAATGTGAGTGGTAATACCCGTTTAAATCAATTAATTGATGGAATGGATAACCAAGCACCTGGATTAAACTTCTCTGTAGGTAGCGTAATTGGTTTGACAGAATTAGATGTTGATAATATAGAATTATTACCTGGTGCATCTTCTGCATTGTATGGTTCTGGTGGTATGAATGGTACGGTTTTAATTAACTCTAAAAATCCTTTTAAATACCAAGGCTTAAGTTTCCAAGTGAAAAATGG
>JAURIP010000178.1 GCA_030832695.1 Sediminibacterium sp.
CTAATACTATTATTTATTTCTTATTTTTAGAGATAACAATCTCCCCCAAATATTGGGGTTAATAAGTTTAATTTTTATGTATTTATTAGGCATAGATATAGGCACTTCATCCATCAAGGTGTCGGTCGTAGAAGCAAGTACAAGTCAATGTATCGCATCAGCACAATTTCCTGAAACCGAATCAGCCATTACCTCCCTTGAAAAAGGTTGGGCAGAGCAGTCCCCTGAAATGTGGTGGGATCATATTCAACAAGCCATTTTAAAATTAAACAGCACCAAAAAATTCGCAGCTACTGATATTGGGGCGATTGGAATATCTTATCAAATGCATGGATTGGTTTTGGTTGATCAAAATAAGCAAGTACTAAGAGATAGTATTATTTGGTGTGATAGTAGGTCAGTAAGTATTGGTGATACTGCGTTTAATGCGATTGGTCCTGAAAAATGTTTAAGTCATTTGTTAAACTCACCTGGAAATTTTACCGCATCAAAATTAGCTTGGGTGAAACAAAATGAACCACATGTTTATGATAAGATTGCTCATGTGATGCTGCCTGGTGATTTTGTTTCAATGAAATTTACGGGGAATATTACCACGAGTATATCTTCCTTATCAGAAGGTATTTTTTGGGATTTCAAAAACAATGAATTGTCAAAAGATATTTTGAATTATTATGGATTTGATCCATCCGTATTGCCAAATATTCAACCTGTATTTAGTAATCATGGTGAGTTACTTCCTGAAATTGCAGCTAAATTAAATTTAAAACCAGGTATTCCTATTTCGTATAAAGCAGGTGATCAACCCAACAATGCATTATCCTTAAATGTTTTGGAACCGGGCGAAGTTGCAGCAACAGCAGGCACTTCCGGTGTGATTTATGGCGTCACAGATAAAATCATCTATGATCCACAATCAAGGGTGAATACATTTGCGCATGTAAATCACACGGACAACTTAAATAGATTAGGGGTGTTACTTTGTATTAATGGTACAGGTATTTTAAATAGTTGGGTGAAAAAAATGGTAGGGGCTGGTAATGATTATCCGCAAATGAATCAAGCGGCTAGTCAAATTCAACCAGGAAGCGATGGGTTACAAATTATGCCTTTTGGCAATGGAGCCGAGCGTATTTTTAATAATAAAATGATTGGCGCACAATTTGTAAATATTGATTTCAATAAACATAGTGAAGCACATATTTTTAGAGCAGCACAGGAAGGCATTGCATTTACTTTTAGATACGGTATTGATATTATGCGCGGGAACGGTATGAATCCAAGCATTATTCGTGCAGGGTATTCAAATATGTTTTTAAGTGATGTATTTACAGACGCTTTTGTAAATGCGACCAATGTTCCAGTTGCCTTATACCATACGGATGGTAGTGTAGGTGCAGCGATTGGTGCAGGCATCGGTTCCGGTACTTATAAAAATGCCACCGAAGCGTTTAGTAATTTTAAACCTATTAAAGTAGTGGAACCTACCAATGCAAAAGGGTTTAATGAATTATATTTGGATTGGCACAAATCATTAGAAAAGTATTTATAAACAAAAAATAAATTAGTTAATTTTTAAACATCAAGTTATGTCAGTTGTATTAGGTGAAAAAGAATTTTTCAAAGGAATTGAAAAAATAAAATTTGAAGGACAAGGAAGTGATAACCCTTTAGCATATCGTTGGTATGATGAATCCAAAGTAGTTGCAGGCAAGCCAATGAAAGAATGGTTGCGTTTCGCAGTTGCTTATTGGCATAGCTTTGTTGGTAACGGCGCTGACCCTTTTGGGGAACCCACTTTAATATATCCATGGAATAATAATGCAGATGCAGTTGGGCGAGCCAAAGATAAAGCAGACGCAGCTTTTGAATTTATTACCAAATTAGGTTTGCCCTATTATTGTTTTCATGATGTGGATGTGGTTGATTTTACCAATGATGTTCATGACAATGAAAAAAGATTAGCTGCTTTAACTGCTTATTTAAAACAAAAGCAGGATGCAAGTGGTGTGAAATTATTATGGGGTACTGCGAATGTATTTAGTAATAAGCGTTATATGAATGGCGCATCCACCAATCCTGATTTTCATGTTTTATCACATGCTGCTACACAAGTAAAAGGCGCATTAGATGCAACCATCGCATTGGGTGGCGAAAACTATGTTTTCTGGGGTGGTCGTGAAGGCTATATGTCCTTGTTAAATACCAACATGAAAAGAGAGAAAGAACATTTGGCGAAATTTTTACATACCGCAAAAGATTATGCGCGTAAAAATGGTTTCAAGGGTACTTTCTTTATTGAGCCAAAACCATGTGAGCCTACTAAGCATCAATATGATTATGATTCAGAAACCGTAATTGGTTTTTTAAGACAATATGATTTACTGAATGACTTCAAATTGAATATTGAAGTGAACCATGCAACATTAGCGGGTCATACTTTCCAACATGAATTACAAGTTGCAGCAGATGCAGGCATGTTAGGTAGTATGGATGCGAATCGCGGCGATTATCAAAATGGATGGGATACCGATCAGTTCCCTACCAATATTAATGAATTGGTAGAATCCATGTTGATCATTGTGGAAGCGGGTGGCTTCCAAGGGGGTGGTATTAATTTTGATGCAAAACGCAGAAGAAACTCAACCGATGCTGCAGATTTATTCCATGCACATATTGGCGGTATTGATACTTTTGCGCGCGCATTAATTACAGCAGATGCCATTTTACAAAAATCTGAGTATAAAAAAATTCGTGCAAACAGATATGCTTCTTTTGATTTAGGTAAGGGTAAGGAATTTGAGCAAGGAAAATTAACACTAGAAGATTTAAGAAACTTTGCTATTGAAAATGGAGAACCTGCAGCAATAAGCGGACAGCAAGAATTAATAGAGAATATTATTAATAGGTATATTTAGGCAATGCAAACAGCCGACAAAAAACTGGGTCTATGGACTAGTACTTCATTAGTAGTAGGCAATATGATTGGTGCGGGTGTTTTTTTAATGCCCGCTACACTAGCTAGTTTTGGAAGCATTAGTTTAGTTGGCTGGGTTTGTTCGGCTATTGGGGCTTTTTTACTTTCAAAAGTATTTGCGCATTTAAGTAGGTTGTTACCAGCGTCCGATGGAGGCCCTTATGCCTATTCCCAAAAAGGTCTTGGTGATTTTGCGGGCTTTTTAGTAGCATGGGGTTATTTGGTTTCAGTATGGTGTACCAATGCAGCTATAACTGTTTCTTTTGTCAGTGCATTAAGTACTTTCATCCCTGCATTAGCAACGAATGCAACACTTGCCATTATCACAGGTTTAGCAACCATTTGGTTTTTAACTTGGGTAAATTCATTAGGAATATTTACATCTGGGGTCGTACAATTAATATCGACCATCTTAAAAATTGTACCCATTATATTAATTGGCGTTGTGGGGTTATTTTATATTCATTGGGAAAATTTCTTACCCTTTAATACAAGTGGCACAAGTAATATTGCAGCAATTACAGCTACTACTACCTTAACTTTTTTTGCTTTTTTAGGTATTGAATGTGCGACGATTCCTTCCGGCAGTGTAACTAATTCTGCAGCTACCGTGGCCAAGGCGACTACACTCGGAACGCTTATTGCCACTGTGGTTTACATTTTAAGTACAGTGAGTATTATGGGTATGATACCAGCTGCCCAATTAAAAACAAGTGTTACGCCCTTTGCAGATGCTGCTGTATTAATATGGGGTCATGGTGCAGCTTATTGGGTAAGTGCAGGGGTTGCTATTGCTGCATTTGGGGCCCTGAATGGCTATATATTAATTCAAGGGCAATTACCATTTGCGATTGCTAAGGACAAATTATTCCCCACCGTTTTTATGCAACTTAATTCAAAAGGAATACCGGTTTTAGGCGTGGTCATTTCAAGTGTATTTGTTTCGGTGTTAATGTGTATGAATTATACAAAAGGGTTGGTTGACCAATTCAAATTTTTAATGTTGATGACTACTTCTACTATTTTGATACCCTATATTTTTTGTACAGCGTCATATCTAATTATGCGTTTCAAATTACCTTTCCAAACAAGTAAATATTTAGCACTTGCTATTTTATTGGCTGCACTTACTTTTATTTTTTGTTTGTGGTTGATGATAGGGTTAGGACAAGAAACGGTTTTCTGGGGTTTTTTCTTAACCATGTCTTCAGTACCCATATATGTTTTTGCTGTTTGGAAGAGAGAAAAATCGGAAATTAATTCAACCTCTCCAAACCATAATATTTAATATGAGTCATTTAGCACATTCTGAATTTGGCAAATTAAAAACCGTATTTATAAAAAAAGCA
>JAURIP010000105.1 GCA_030832695.1 Sediminibacterium sp.
CTAAAGGTGATAAATAAGAAGATCGTTACGATCTTAACTAGGTTTCTTAAAGTTGTCATATGCACGAACAATGTCAAGTATGGAAAAATATCCTTTAACGGCGCAAAATTAACTAAGAAACGCATTAAAAAGCTTGATTATTGCAAGTTTTTTTTTCTTTTTACTAATTGAGTTTCAATCTTGTGGGAGGGTTTTAGGTGACGAATGTCATAAAATTGTAAGCATCCAACTTATCACTATAAATTTTGTTTAATCTTGTAGTAGAAATTCGAAAAAAAGAGGACCTTCGGGCGGCGGAATCACATCTTATTTTATGAAAAGTATTAATAAATTACAGCAAAAGTGGGGCGTTGGCCAGGTGCAATTTTGGTTAATCATGACCACATTTGCCTTGGGCGGAAGCTTGAGCGGGTACCTAAATAAGCAAATCCTAAATTTGGTGTTTTTGGAGAAAAATGCAGCATATTGGCTCATTTATCCCCTATTATTGACCATTTTATGGCCTTTTTCGGTGATTTTGGTCAGTTTTGTAACTGGGCAATTTACCTTTTTTAAGGGTTATTTAGGAAGGATATGGAGTAGATTGAGCGGAGGACCTTCGACAATGGGCGCAGTATATTTGGAGTCTAGTCAATCAGGGGCGGCTAGCCCGATTCATGTGGCGATTTTTGCCTCAGGGGCAGGATCCAATGCTAAAAAGATCATCGAATACTTTGAAAACAAGTCCACCCCCGTTAAAATCTCATTAATAGTATGCAATGTTCCAGGTGCAGGGGTATTAGAAATTGCAAAATCAAAGGGCATTCCAACCTTAATGATCAATAAAGATGAATTTGCAAGCACAGGCTATGTAGAAAGTTTACACAATGCAGATATTCATTTTATAGTACTTGCTGGCTTTTTATGGAAAGTACCCGAAGTGTTGGTGAAGGCTTACCAGCCAGGGATGAAAATAGATTCAAGTGTGGTAAATGGAAAAGTCAATACTGCTCGTGGCATTGTAAATATTCATCCTGCTTTATTACCTAATTATGGCGGCAAGGGTATGTACGGATCACGCGTGCACGAAGCAGTGGTGGCAGCAGGCGAAAAAGAAACAGGCATCACCATTCATTGGGTAGATGCACATTATGATGAAGGTGATATTATTTTTCAAGCAAAATGTGCTGTTGATGCTAGCGATACACCAACAACAGTCGCTGAAAAAATACATGTTTTAGAGCATCAACATTTTGCACCGACGATTGAAAAGATTTTAATGAAGAAATTGGTGCAATAAAAAAGGCCCCGAATTTTCGAGACCTTCTTTAAAATATTTTTGAAACTACTTTACTGATTTTTTTTCTAACTATTTTCTTTGACTATTTTTTGATTAGCTTTTCCCGAACTCAATTGTGTTCAACCATTCTAATAAAACTCTAATTTGAAATTTAGTATTGGCTGTATTAATAGCTTCAGTAGAATTGCTTAACACCATAAATAATCCAGTCACACCTTTATCTTCTGCAATAAGTAAATAATTTGGACGCTGAATTTTAAAATTAGTATTTGCATTTTGCAAAGCAGTCAAAGCATTTTGAAGGTCTTGCTTTAATAATGTAAACGATTCTGCAGATTTAATTTGCAAAGTATCAATCTCTTGCTTGTAAATGAATTGATCGTTCTTAATGATCACATCCACACTATACTGATTGTTATTGGATAAAGTATAACTGTAATTTAATTTACCGTTGTTACTATACTTGATAGTATTAGTTCCGGTTTGTGCAGATAAAGTGTTTGTACTAAAAGCGATAAGCAATACAAACGCAGCAAGGGGGAGATTGCGCATTTAAAAAATTTGTTGCAATATTACGTGAATAGATGTAAACGAATGCAACTAATTGATAAAAATCAATACATGTATAAAATATGTAAATTTTAAAATATACAATTAAAAAATATACAATTAAAAAAGTTTAATATCTATCGTATTAACCAGGCATGCGAGAAATGTATTTCTCTATTTCTTTAATCTGATCTAACACTTGTTTAGTAGATGGCTTGCAAGCTTTTGCTTTGCGGAAGAAATCTTTTGCAGCGCGGAACTCGCGTTTATTCATAAATATTTGACACATGCTTAAGTAAGCTACTGCTTCTGATTCTTTATCTGGAATGCCCGCACGAATAGCGGCACGGATATAGGCTTCACCTTGTTTGGTATCTCCTTTTTGCATCGACATCATCCCTAATTGTAATTTATTCGCACCCTCCGCTTCTGGCATTGCCGAACCAAGATCGTTACTCATTTTAAGGTGCTTCTCGGCCGTGTCAAAATCTTGTTTTGCCATGGCGATATTACCCTTAATAGTATAGTAAGTGCTTCTAACAGGAGTATATAATAAATTAGGAAACCAAATAGTCGCTAAAATGCGCTCCACTTCTTCGATATTTCCAGCTTCCATCGGTTCTTGAACTAGACGCAATGGACCAATAAAAATATGACTCAATACGCCAATCACCCCAAGCATGTACAAAGGGAAAACAGGCCAAAAATTAGCCAGATCGGTTATTTGAAGGATAGCAGCGCCAAAAATGGCAATTAAGCTCAACCAAAAACGAAACTTGATAATGATATTGTAAAAGCCCATAATGATGTCGATTTGAGCTGTGAAGATACCAAATTATAGCATAATAATGAGCCGCAGAGATAAAGTATGGGTGCTTTAAAAAGAATAGTTATTTTTGTCCTCCTTAAACGGTCTTTAGGCCTAATTAAGACTCGAATCCCAGTGGTTCGATGGTCCCGTAGTTCAATGGATAGAATAGGTGTTTCCTAAACACTAGATCCAAGTTCGATTCTTGGCGAGACCACAATTGATTTTAAAGGACGCCAAGTTGTGCCAATCTTGGCGAGACCACAAACCCTGAACACGCAGTGTTGGGGGTTCTTCATTTTGAGACAACGTCGAAAGCTTGCTTTCGTAAGTTGGTGAGAGATGAAGAACCTAAACTGTCCCGCAAAGCGGGATGGTTTGAAAGGGTTTGAGTAAGTTCAATACGGAAGAAGACAGTGCGAGCGAAGCGAGTACTGGCAGTCTTGGAACTTATTGCTTCCTAGAAAATTTCTGCCTAATCACCAATGGAATAAATAAAGGCGCCTCAATTAAATAACGGCGGTACATTCTTTTGGGTTCTTGGATTAAACGAAACAGCCATTCTAGTCCAGCGCCATGCATCCACTTAGGTGCACGTTTTGCTAAGCCAGCCATCACTTCAAAAGCACCGCCAATGCCCACATACAAAGCAGGATGTAGTTGTGCTTTATTTTGTGTGATCCACAAATCTTGTTTAGGCGCAGTTAAACTTATGAGTACGATATCAGGCTTAGCTTCATTCACGGCATCCACCATTTTTTTATTTTCTGCAGCGTCAAACACTGGCATGAATGGAGGAACATAGATACCTACTATTTTACAATGAGGATATTGTTGTAAAATCACTTCCTTTAATTTTTCACCCACACCAGGCGAAGCACCTAATAGAAACAAATTAAAGTTTTCAGCAGCGGCAAAAGCAACAAGACTTGGGAGTAAATCTAATCCAGTAATACGTTCTACAATTGGCGTATTTAAAAATGTAGACGCCCATTTAACAGGCATCCCATCACAAAGCACATAATCTGAAGTATTATAAGCGTTTTGAACTTGTGGATTTTTATAGGCAGCAAGGATCGAATTCACGGGCGTGATCGCAACTTGCATTAATTTTTTTGCTTGAATTGCAACTTTAAAATCAGCAAGCAAATCTGAAGCAGTAATAGAACTTACCTGTGTGCCTAAAATATTAACGCGTTGGTGCATGCACAAATATACTGAAACAAAAAACCCGATAAACATGTTATCGGGTTAAATATTGAATTAAGAAATTTATGTACAAATTAATTCGAAATCGAAATTACCTTGGTATCTAATTGCTGATAGATACTATTATTACTGATGTATTCTGGAACTAGTTCCTTCATTTTACCTACCAATAACATTTCGTCGTTGGTGGTACTTAAAATGGTTTCTAGTTCTAAGGTATTTTGTTTCACCAATTCAAATGACACTTCACGCACTTGCGCAATTAAAATCTTTTCGTGGTAGGTCTGTGTGGTATTTTCTGCATCGTTCAATAATTCCTCATATAGTTTTTCACCAGGACGTAAACCGCTATAAGTAATATTCACATCAATATTAGGAATCAAGCCATATAAACGAATCATCTTACGAGCTAAATCTGCAATGGCCACTGGCTTACCCATATCAAACACAAATATCTCACCTCCATTACCCATACTACCTGCTTCCAATACCAATTGACAAGCCTCAGGGATGGTCATAAAGTACCTTGTGATATTTGGATGTGTCACCGTCACCGGTCCTCCTTTTTCGATCTGTTCTTTAAAGCGAATAATTACAGAACCATTAGAACCAAGTACATTACCAAAACGAGTGGTGATAAATTTAGTAGCTAATTCTGGTTGATTGGATAAGGCTTGCACATACATCTCCGCCATACGCTTAGAGGCGCCCATCACGTTGGTCGGGTTCACCGCTTTATCCGTAGAGATCATCACAAAACGCTCTACCTTATGTTGGATAGATAAGTCTGCAATTATTTTTACACCAATCACATTATTACGCACAGCTTCGGTAGGGCAAAGTTCCATCATAGGAACGTGCTTATAGGCAGCCGCATGGTACACATATTGAGGCTCAAATTCCTCAAATAATTTTTGCATCCTTGTTTTATTAGTGACATCCGCCAAATAACTAATGCAATTTATACGTGTTCCGTTTTCTTTTAATTCAAGTTCAAGATTATGTAATGGCGTCTCGGCCTGATCACATAATATAATCACTTCGGGGCTATAAGGAATCAATTGACGCACAATCTCAGAACCAATAGATCCTGCAGCACCAGTCACTAAAATACGTTTGCCTTTAATTTGCGCTTTAATTTCGTTGTTATTAATTTGAATTGGGTCACGCTCCAATAAGTCCTCAATTTTAATAGACTGTAATTGTCTACTAGAGAACTTACCTTCTGCCCATTTAGAATAAGCAGGTACACTCAATACTTTAATGTCATGGTCTAAACAAAAATCAACCACCTCGTTTTTACGTTTGGTAGGTAAAGTATAAGTGGCAATAATTAATTCATCCACAGGCTTAATGGCCACCATCTCCTTAAATTCATTGAAAGAAACAATGGGTGCGCCGTTTAAATTTTTACTTCCTTTTTTTCGGTCATCATCAATAAACGCAATCACTTGAATATTAGCAAGACCATCATTCTCAAGTACGCGCTGTGTAGCCACACCAGTCGCTGCTGCACCAAAAATCACCACCGATTTTTTTTGCATTTTATAATTCTTAGCATAAGCAAAAAGATATTTAATCAATACCCTATAACTTATCAAGAATAAAAAACTAAAAATGGTATACAATACAATGACCAAAGTCGTCATAGATAAAATAGAACTAACACCAAGCGCTACTGTGTTAATTACTAAAATAATAAAAGAAGATAAACCCACTGCAATGGCAATGCGCAATGCGTCTTGTACACCAGTGTAACGCACAATACCCGTATAAGATTTAGTAGCGGAAAAAACCAATGCATTCACCAGCAACATTAAAAAAGTAGCATTCAATACATGCGACCAATTTGTAGCAGCTAACGACACATTTTGTTGAATCAAAATTGCGATGAATAACGCAGTCACAGTGGCGCCTAAGTCTAATAAAAAAATTAC
>JAURIP010000246.1 GCA_030832695.1 Sediminibacterium sp.
ACTATCAATGGTCGCTAAAACCCCGATAATGCAAAAAATTCCAATGGTGATGCCAAATAAGGATAAAAAAGTACGGAGTTTATTGACTCTTAACTCTTGCAAGGCCATTTTGAAGCTGTTCCAAAGAATGGTAAGGACTTTTATCATGGTATAAAATTAGGCCTAAAAATGGTTTTATTAGGATTTTTATGCAAGCGGTTGATAACTTATCTAAACAGGCCTTTTTCAATTACCCGATGGTGAGACGAAAACGAAATAGTGATATTTCCACCCCTTATTACCATTTTTTTAAATTACCATAAAATTGTTAAACGAAATTTAACAAGCTCGCATTTCATGCTTACTTTTGCATCGATTTTAAAACACATCTTACTATGACTTTTAAGCAAATGTTTACTTCCTCTGTCGGGAAAAAATTAGTAATGGCTTTTACAGGAATTTTCTTAATTCTTTTCTTAATGGTACACGCAGGATTGAATGCCTGTATTTGGGCAATGGATGGCGGTTTAATGTTTAATAAAGCTGGTCATTTTATGGGCAGTTTTGTAGTGCCCCGCATTTTAGAAATTGGATTATTCTTGGGTATCTTTTTACATATCATTCAAGGGTATATGTTAACCTTGGAAAACAGAAGTAAAAGATCCGTAGGTTATGCAGTAAATTATTCAAAGGGTAGTAAATGGTATAGTCGCAGTATGGCTATATTAGGTACTTTGCTTTTGATGTTTTTAGTCATGCACATTTATCATTTTTGGACACCAAGTCGTTTGGGTGGCATGGGTAATATTAAAGCGCTAGACACTTTTATATTAAATGGTGTGGAATATCATAATTTATATGGGGAGATGCAATTGATATTTGAAAATCCAATCGTTGTTATATTATATGTTTTGGCTTGTGGTTCACTAGCTTACCATTTGGCACACGGATTTCAAAGTGCATTTAAAACCATTGGCGTACATAATAAAAGATACCATACTTTAATTAATTGCATCGGCTATGGCTTTGCAATTATAATTCCATTGACTTTTGCAATGATGCCCATCAGTTTTTATTTCAAATGGGTAAATTAATTTTTACAATACACTTATTCTAAACCGATCGTTAAAAGATTCAATATGTTAGATTCAAAAATACCTTCCGGAAAACTAGATGACAAATGGGTCGACTACAAAGGCCATTGTAAACTAGTCAACCCTGCCAACAAAAGAAAAATGGAAATCATTATTGTTGGTACTGGACTTGCTGGCGCATCTGCAGCAGCAGCAATGGGTGAATTAGGATATAAAGTAAAAGCTTTTTGTTTTCAAGATTCTCCGCGTCGTGCACATAGTATTGCAGCACAAGGAGGAATTAATGCAGCAAAAAATTATCAAAATGACGGCGACAGTGTTTTCCGTTTATTTTATGATACGATAAAAGGTGGCGACTACCGTGCGCGTGAAGGCAATGTGCACCGCTTAGCGGAAGTAAGTGCAAATATTATTGACCAATGTGTGGCACAAGGGGTGCCTTTTGCAAGAGAGTATGGTGGCTTATTAAGCAACCGTAGTTTTGGTGGTACACAAGTACAAAGAACATTTTATGCTGCAGGTCAAACAGGGCAACAATTATTAATAGGTGCTTATCAAGCATTGGAGCGTCAAGTGGCATTAGGTAATGTAACCATGCACACAAGACATGAAATGTTAGATGTGGTTAAAATTGACGGAAAAGCGAGTGGAATTATTGCACGTAACTTAATCACAGGTGAACTTGAAAAACATTTTGGACATGCTGTTTTAATTTGTTCTGGAGGATATGGTAACGTATATTATCTATCCACTAATGCGATGGGATCGAATGTAACTGCTGCATGGAAAGCACATAAGCAAGGTGCTTATTTTGCAAATCCTTGCTTTACGCAAATTCACCCAACTTGTATTCCAGTAAGTGGTGATCATCAATCCAAATTAACATTGATGTCTGAATCATTAAGAAATGACGGACGTATTTGGGTACCTAAAAATTTAGGCGAAACAAGGAAAGCCAACGAAATACCAGAAGAAGATAGAGACTATTTTTTAGAGCGTCGCTACCCTGCTTTTGGAAATTTAGTACCACGTGATGTAGCATCTCGTGCTGCGAAAGAAAGATGTGATGCAGGACATGGTGTAGGAACTTCAAAACAAGCGGTATACCTTGATTATGCAGCAGCTATTGAAAGATACGGTAAAATTGAAGTGAGCAAACAAGGTTTAACCAATGTGAGCGCTGCGGAAATTACTGCAATGGGTAAAGAAGTAGTGAAAGAAAAATATGGCAACTTATTTAATATGTATGCAAAGATCACTGGCGAAAATCCATACGAAGTACCAATGCGTATTTATCCGGCTGTGCATTACACCATGGGTGGCCTTTGGGTTGATTACGAATTACAAACTACGGTACCTGGTTTATATGCATTAGGGGAAGCTAACTTTAGCGACCATGGCGCCAACCGTTTAGGTGCGAGTGCTTTAATGCAAGGTTTAGCAGATGGTTATTTTGTAGCCCCTTATACTGTTGGAAATAATTTAGCAGATGCCATTTACAATGCTGCAATACCTACGACACATCCTGCATTTGAGGAAGCTGCTAAAAAAGTAGCGGATCGAATTGCTTCTTTGAAAAATATTAATGGAAAACAATCTGTGGAAAGTTTTCATAAGCGTTTAGGTAAAATTATTTGGAATGAGTGTGGCATGTCAAGAAGCGAAGCTGGATTAAAGCAAGCGATTGCCGATGTTCAAGCCTTGAAAAAAGAATTCTGGAGTGATGTTAGAATCCCAGGTGAAATAAATGAATACAATCCTGAATTGGATAAAGCAAATCGCGTTGCCGACTTTATTGAACTAGGAGAATTAATGTGTGTAGACGCTTTAAACAGAAATGAAAGTTGTGGTGGACACTTTAGAGAAGAATATCAAACACCAGACGGTGAAGCTTTGAGAGACGATGAAAACTTTATGTATGTTGCTGCATGGGAAAATAAAGGCGAGCATGATTGGACACTACATAAAGAGGAATTAAAATATGAAGTGATTAAACCAAGTCAAAGAAACTATAAATAAGATTAAATAAATACAGCATAATTTATACGATATGTCACATACTACAATGAATTTAAAAGTTAAAGTTTGGCGTCAAAAAAACGCAACAGCACAAGGTGCTTTTGTCACTTACGATGTTGCGGGAATTTCAGATGAAATGTCTTTTTTAGAAATG
>JAURIP010000147.1 GCA_030832695.1 Sediminibacterium sp.
AAAAGGGCAGTGATTATACCAATGCCTTTAAGTTTAATTTGATGGGTGATCCTGCATTGCAATTGGCTAAGCCAAGCTATGGCGTTACTATTGGGCGAATCAATCAAAAAGTATTTAATGGAAAGGATACCTTAAAAGCTGGCGGAAAGTATCAGGTAGCCGGAACCATAAAGGCAAATGGAAACCTACTTACTAATTTTGATGGGTTGGTGGAGTTTACTTTATTTGATATTCCAAAAAAGCAAAAAACATTGGCTAATATTTCATCAAGTATACCTGTAAATATTACTGCGCAGGACAATATTTTATTTAAAGGAAATGCGATTGTAAGTAAAGGTTTGTTTAGTGTTGACTTTATTTTACCCAAGGAAGTGGCCATCAATCAAGGGGCTTTAAGAATGCAATTGTACGCGACCAATAGCGCTGGAAATACTGATGCCATTGGTGTATATGATAGCTTGTTTGTAAATGCGTTTTCAGAAAATATTTCGACAGACACCACTGGTCCCATTTTTGAAAAAATATACATTAATGACACCTTGAATCAGTACAAACAAAAAACATGGATAAGTGCAAATTCAAATTTATACATCAACTTAAAAGATAGTTCGGGCATACAAACTTCAGGAAACTCCTTGGGTCATGATATTAGCTTGGTCATTGACGGGGAAACGCAAAGCCCCTTTATTTTAAATAATTATTATACAGCCGACGTAAACACCTATCAAAGTGGTAAAATAAAATTTGCATTACCCACATTAAGTGAAGGGCCGCATCAATTCATCATTAAGGCCTGGGACTTAATAGGGAACTCCAATAAGGATACTATAAATGTAATGGTACCCAATAGTCGAGTTTTGTCGGTTAAAAATTTGACAAATTACCCCAATCCAGTAGGATCTAGTACGCGATTTAGCTTTGAGATTAGCCAGTTAAGAGAGGGGAATAAGTCTCTAATATATACTATTGAAATATATAATAATATAGGAATAAAGCAGTTGTCAAAAACATTTGAGGGCCCGCTCCTAAATAGGGTTGTATTATCAAATGTTATTGAATTAGGGACACTGTCCCCTGGTACTTATTTTTATAAATTAATTGTAAAGGATGACCAACAGGAAATCCAGCTGACCAATAAGTTTCTTAAATATTAAAGTCCATTAACTATCTTTGTATCATTATTTTTAAAATCATGAAAAACGCATTATCTGTAATATTGGGGGCAAAAAAAGTAATTCTTGTATCATTTGTTTTATTTTTTATTACCCAAGACGTTTATGCGCAGATTTTTAATAAGCGAATTAATACAGCGGTACCATTCATGCGCATATCGCCTGATGCAAGATCAGCAGGTATGGGGAATTTATCTTTAGCCATGTCGCCTGAAGCCAACGATTTGTTTGGTAATACTGCAAAGTTGCCAATGTTGGAAAAGAACAGTGGCTTTTTAATCAATTATACACCATGGTTAAAGGATTTAGGTTTGGCAGATGTTTATTTGGCAAGTATGGGTTACTATAAAAAATTAAATGAGTTTAGTAGTATTAATAGTTCCTTGCGATTTTTTAGTTTGGGGAATATTACTTTTTCAGATGAATATGGCACGCAGTATTTAGATACCAAACCTTCTGAATTTAGTTTTGATGCGGGGTATAGTATATTATTAACACAAAATTTAAGTTTGGGTGTCACCTTACGTTATATAAATTCAAGACTTGTTCAAGGGGCGTTATTAAATTCTAGCACCAATTTTAGAGCTGGTAATACGCTCGCAGGTGATATCAGTTTGTTTTATAAGCAAAATGAAAATGGACAAGGATTTCATGCAGGTTTGTTGATGTCAAATTTGGGGGGTAAAATAAATTACTCCAATGAGAATACAAGAAAGTATTTCATTCCAGCCAATCTTGGATTAGGTTTGGGATACTTAACTAAATTTGATAGTGATAATTCCCTAGAATTTGGAATTGATGTAAACAGATTATTGGTGCCTGCATATCCAGATCTTTCCACCGGCGGAACTGATGATCAATATTTTTCTCAATCCGTGGTTTCAAGTTGGTTCAATTCCTTTACAAAACAATATGGTCCACCATTAGGGGAAACGTTGAAGGCTTCGGTTGGGGCTGAATATAATTACAACAGCATCTTTTACTTAAGAACAGGATATACTTATGAATCTCAAGTTTCAAGTAATGGTCAATACTTTACGGTTGGTGCTAGTTTTCAATATCTTCAGAACAAGTTTAATATTTCCTATTTAGTACCTTCTGGGGGCGGGTTGTCAAGAAATCCACTATCTAATACCATCAGATTTGGATCCATCTTTTATTTTTAACATATTCCTAATTTACTGTTGTTATTTCAAGCGCTAATTCCTTTGATTTTTACTTACTTTTGTTGGCATGCCACATAAAGTCCAAATTGTAAATAACAGTCATCATCCCTTGCCGGTTTACGCAACCAGTGGATCATCTGGCATGGACTTGAGGGCATTCTTAATAGCTCCCATTACATTAGCACCCATGGAAAGATGTTTGGTACCCACTGGACTTTTTTTAGCCATTCCTGAAAATTGGGAAGCGCAGATTCGACCGCGTAGTGGCTTAGCCATTAAACAGGGCATTACTTGTTTAAATACCCCTGGCACTATTGATGCAGATTACAGAGGAGAAATTAAAGTAATTTTAATAAATTTATCAAAGGAGCCTCAAATAATTAATGATGGCGATCGCATTGCGCAAATGGTTTTTCAATCTGTTGAAAAAGTGGATTGGGAACTGGTTGTTGCATTGGACGAAACGCAAAGAGGTGTCGGTGGATTTGGGCATACCGGAAAAAAATAATTAAATACATGGTGCAACAAAAATATTTGCTTGGTTTTTTATTGCTTTTAGCATCTTCTTGCGCCACATTTAAAAAAGTGCAAATCATTCAAGATGCGGTCTCTAAAAGCGATACCACTAAACGCCAATTTGTTGCAGAAATAAAGAAAGTGGATTCCTTATCCATTGTTAAAAATATATTAAGCAAAATTGCCATAGCAAAGCTTGATTATAAAACAATGAATGCAAGGATTAAAGTAGAATACGAGTCCCCGAAAAATGCCGATTCCTATATTGCTAATGTGAGTATGATTAAGGATAGTCAAATTTATATTACGATTCGTGGTGCTATGGGTGTTATAGGGATTAAAGCATTCATAAAAAAAGATAGTGTTGTATTGTTGTATCCTTTAAATAAAACAAAAAGTATCGAACGTAAACCGGTCAGTTATTTGCAAGAAGTGGTCAAAATTCCTTTTACATTTAATACGCTCCAGGATTTGATTTTAGGAAATCCAATATTTATGGATAGCAGCAGTATTTTATCTTATAAATCCAATGACAATCATTTGCAAGTAAGTTTAATGGGAAGATTATTCAAGAATTTGGTGATATTAAATAATGACAATACCAAAGTGATGCATTTAAAGTTGGATGATATTGATATTAACGAGCATCGTACATGTGACATTACGTATGCAGATCATGTCAATGTTGGACCATATCAATTTCCATTAAACAGGACCATTTCAATTGTAGCGCAGCAGAAACTGAATATTCAGATGGAAGTGAAGGAATTTACATTTAATGAGCCTGTAAAATATACTTTTGCCATTCCTAAAATAGGTTTACCTAAAACTGTTAAGCGGAAGTAGTCACTATTGTGAAAAAAAAATATTATGTTTAAAAAAATTACCTTTTTTCTTTTACTATTCATTTTTGCCAATGCAAATGTGCAAGCGCAAGCAAATGGCTCAAGGGAGGATTTGCAAAAGGAAGAGCAGTCCATTCGTAAGGAGTTAGATGAGTTGAATCGATTATTAGAGCAAACCAAAAAAAACAAAAAAAATTCCTTGGGACAATTGGCGGTCATTCGAGATAAAATTAAAAAAAGAGAGGCTTTAATTAATGGTATCAAAAAGCAAGTACAAATTTTCGATAATGCCATTTACACCAACCAATTAGACATTCAAAAATTAAATAAGGATTTAGACACCTTAAAATCTAGGTATGCTAAAAGTATCATTTTTGCTTACAAAAGTCGCAGTGGGTATGAATATTTAAGTTTTTTATTTTCAGCCAATAGTTTTAATGACGCAGTAAAACGTATTACCTATTTGAAAAGCTATCGACAAAACAGAACTGCACAAGCGCAAGCTATTGATTTATCTCAAAAGGATTTGGGGGTAAAAATTGAAACATTGAGTTCCAATAAAAAGGATCGATTAAAAACATTGAATGTTCAAAATGACCAATTGAAAGTTTTGGTGGTCGACAGAAAAGAACAGGATAAAGTGGTGAATCAATTAAAAAGCAAGGAGCAAGAAATTACAGCACAGGTCCGTCAAAAGGAGGCGCAGCGTAAAAAAATGCAACAAGCAATTTTGACAATCATTCGAAGAGAAACCTTAGAAGCAGAAAAAAAGGAAAAAGATAGATTGGCTAAATTAAAAGCCAATAATGATAATACCAAAGCGAAGCCAAGCAGTGAAATTAAAACGGCAACCGCCGGTGGTGCTAAGGTAAGTGCTGGGGAAGGCGGCTTAAAAAGTACAACAGATAATCGTCCGTATTCTGCATTAGAAACCACTGAAGAAGGTAGGGAAACCTCCGTTTCATTTGAAACCAACCGAGGTAATTTACCTTGGCCTGCAGATAAGGGGTATGTTTATATACATTTTGGTGTTGAAAATATTCCTGGTACTAAATTG
>JAURIP010000097.1 GCA_030832695.1 Sediminibacterium sp.
AAAATACTACTTGTATTGACTTTCACAATTTCATTTGGTGTAGTCATGGCGCAAAATGAAACAGAATCTTTAGTGCAAACTTTACAAACTGCAAATTTTAGCAATTTGTTGTCCTTTTGGGATGCTGCATCTGAAGTGAATATTTTAGATCAAACGGCACAAAAGCAACTTACGCCGGCCCAAGCCAATCAGCAATTACAGCTTTTTTTCAGCAATAAAAATATTATTGGTTTTGAAAAAAATGCAGAACGAAAATTGGGTACTACCATTTATATTACCGGTAAATTGTTATCAGCACAAGGAAAATTTAATTTAAGTTTGTTGCTGCAAGAAACAAAAAATGGCGTTTCAATTGTAAGTGTTCGTATTAGTTAATGTAACGAAACTTGTAAATAGGGCGTCAGCTATTTAGAAGAGGCATTTTACCCCCTTTGAAAAATTCCTTTTTATTGCTATTAATTTTTTCAATCTTTTTATAATGAGTAAAAACAATAAAAATAGTTCACCACTAGTGTATAGTACAAATCCGGAAGCCATTCAATCTGAGCCTTTGGACGATATTGAAACCTTGCCTAATGCAGAGCAACCACTTCGGGTCATTTTAGAAACCAAGCATCGTGCCGGTAAAACGGTCACCATTATTTATGGTTTTGTGGGGAAGCTGTCGGATATGGAAAGTGTCGGCAAATTATTGAAAAATCATTGTGGCACAGGTGGGTCAGTAAAAGACGGAGAAATAATTATACAAGGTGACCACCGTCAAAAAGTATTTCAATATTTAAAGCAAAAAGGGTATAACAAGGTGAAGCTTTAAGTTCAAAAGCCTTTTATCTATTCAAACAATTATAATTTCAATATTTAAATAATAGTTGATTCGCAAAAAAACAAATTAGTTTGAATAGGTGAATATAAAGCGTGACTGAAATTATTAGTATAGAATTTCTAAATTCAGTCTGGTTTTAAAATCTTGCACCAAGGGGTACTGTTCAGCAATACGTTCAAATTTTTGTTTGCTGTTTAATCTTAAATGAAGGGGTACATCTTCTTTTTCTCCCGCATCCACCAATATGGAAAACTGAATAGCCCTGTTATTAAAGGTCTCCCAAATTTTTTCAAGTAAATTCATGCGCTCTTGCTCCACAAATTTTTGAGCAGTTAGTGCCGAAACTGTAACGGTAAAATGGAGGGGATCTAAAATTTCCAAAATGGCTAACTTGAAAGTGCCGGCAGAGGAATGCTTTAATGCATCTAATAGATAAGCTGTATAATCCTCCCAACACTTGTTTAGTGTATCCATTTCTAAAGGAATAGGCTCCTTTACTTCTTCGATATTATATTTCGAACCATACTTTTGTTGTAATGCTGCTAATAAATTCTGTTTATTGCTAACATCATTGACGCTCATCGCATTGTTTGTGGCAGCGCTGCTCGAATGGGTGTTCGGGGTAGCCACTGTTTTTGCTGGGCGACTTGTGGGAGCTGCCGTTTCGATCATTAATTTGGCCTGCTGATTCACTACCATTTTACCTAATGGCAAAATGCGTTTGATTTTAATGGGATAGCTTACGTCAACTAGTTTTTTTTTTACTAGTTCGCCGTCCTGCATACTTAATTCAATAGCTTGTTGTAAAAAATTGAGCTTAATTAAAGCGAGCTCCACATGTAATCGTTTGTTGCGCGCCATTTTAAACTGAATTTCCGACTCATTTAAAATATTCAAAGCACTAATTAAGTAAGGGGTACTGGTGGTATTCGCTGTGTTGATGTATTGTTCTCGCCAACCTTCAATGGATTCTAATAAGTGTGCGCTCGCCGGATCCTTACATACCAATATATTTCTGATAAATCCCGCTAAACCATATAATACCATGTCACCTTCAAATCCTTTTTGATTTATTTCATCATATAGGAGCATTGCACTGGTTAAATCCTGTGTAGTTAAATGATTCAATAATTTAAAGTAGTAAGCCTCATCTAAAATATTTAAATGCTCAAGCGTATTTTCATAAGTTAATGCACCATTGGAAAAGCTCACAATTTTATCCAAGATACTTAAAGCGTCACGCATACAACCTTCACTTTTTTGAGCGATCAATTGCAACGCATTTTTCTCCGCCTTAATTTTTTCCTTGCCAACAATTTCCTCTAAATGTAAAACGGTATCGTTGGAGTTGATTCTTCTAAAATCGAATATTTGACATCGACTTAATATCGTGGGAAGAATTTTGTGCTTTTCGGTGGTCGCTAAAATAAAAATAGCAAATGGTGGTGGTTCCTCTAATGTTTTTAAAAATGCATTAAAAGCACTTGCGCTTAACATGTGGACCTCATCTACGATATATACTTTGTATTTTCCGGCTTGTGGGGCAAAGCGAACTTGTTCCACCAATGTTCTGATATCGTCCACTGAATTATTACTTGCCGCGTCTAATTCATGAATATTTAAACTTCCTCCTTTTTCAAAGGAAACGCAACTATCACACGTATTACATGCTTCTCCTTCCTTGGTAACCTTTGTACAGTTAATTGTTTTGGCTAAAATACGCGCGCAGGTAGTTTTACCTACGCCTCTTGGGCCGCAAAATAAAAATGCATGCGCCAAATGATTGTTTAAAATGGAATTTTTTAAGGTGGTCGTAATATGCGACTGTCCCACCACTGTACTAAAGTTTTGGGGCCTATATTTCCGTGCTGATACTATAAAATTTTCCATACTTGACGCGCAATATACACATTCAAAATCAAAACTTATATTCTATGAATTAAATCTTATCCCCCAATTTTCAAACAGGTAAAAATTAGCCACCTGTTTTATATTCCATAATGGGATGACGCTCAAATGGATGTGATTTTGCGTCAAAAATGTACCTGAAAGTGACCATTCTTCTGCTTGGGTTAGCGTCTAAACTTTTGTAGATATTGACCATTTTAGGGTTCCAATCGCCCGCCCAACCCATTTCATATTCGTCGTACAATTTTATCTTATTTAAAAGTATATGACAGGAGTTGATTAAAAAACTATCAATGCCCAATGCTTGATATTTGGGTACCACACCAAAAGCAAGGCCGGTTAATTTATTATTTTGTCCCGTCCACTTCATCCATAATAAATGCAGTTTTTGCCATAGCCCTAAATTCCCATTAAAGTATTTAAAATATTGATTCACATCCGGGATATTAATAAACATGGCGATGGGCTCCTGCTTATAATAAGCAAACCAAATAACTCGCTCGTCCATGACTGCTTTTAAGGAATTAAATAGTTTTATGATTTGAGGCAGTGTAATCGCTTTTTCTTCCCCATGTTGTGCCCATGCTGAATTATAGATGGTGACAAAATCCTGCGCATATTTTTCAAGCTTTTTCTTATCCAAATGAACCGCTGTATAATCAGGCTTAGATTTGAACTTATGATACCTTTCTTCAAATCGTGCAGGAAGTGGGTTCAATAAATTTTTTCTATAATAAAATTGATTGTAATAATTTTCAAAACCATAATTGGTCAATAGGGAGGCATAATAGGAAGGGTTAAATGACATGCCATACATAGGCTCCGCTTCAAAGCCTTCCACCATTAAGCCCCACCATTTGTCTCTGTCTCCAAAATTGATAGGGCCATCCATGGCTTCCATGCCATTTTGTTGCAGCCATAATTTAGCAGTGTCAAAAAGCAAATTTGCACATCCTTGCTCATTGATGCAATCAAAAAATCCAATACAGCCCACAGGGTATTCGGTTCCTTTGTTTTTATATTCTTTGTAGTAAAAAGCTGCAATTCTTCCAATAGTTTTGCCATCTGCGTTTTGCAAAATCCATCTAGCCGCGTCACCACTTTGAAATAATTTATTTTTAGTAGAATCGAATACTTGTTTGACCTCATTATCTAATGGGCGAATATAATTGGGGTTTCCTTGATTTAATTCGGCATTGATGGCTAAAAATGCTTTTTCTGTTGTAGCTGATTTTACTTCAATAATATTCATTGCTACAAATTAAAATATTTTTAATACACTCAATGCAAAAATTCCTGCGGTTTCAGTTCTGAGTCGGGTAGGGCCAAGATGAATAGGGGTGTAATTATTTGTAGCAGCAGTGGCAATTTCAGCACTTGAAAAATCGCCTTCAGGACCAATTAATAAATTCACATCATCCAATGCGCTTATTTCTTTGATATTTTTTTTATCACTTGGTTCGCAGTGCGCTATTAAATTTACCGATGCTTTATGTTGTTGCATAAAGGCATTCAATGTAATGGGTTCGCAGAGCAAAGGAAGCCATGCTTGTTGGCTTTGGATCATGGCAGACTGCAAAATATTTTGCATACGATCCATTTTGAATCTTTCATGTATCGTCCGTTCGCAAATGAGTGGCACAATTTGATGGATGCCCATTTCGGTTGCTTTTTCAAAAAGCCACTCTAGGCGAACTGCATTTTTTAACAAGGAAATACCTAAGGTAATTTTCTGTTTTGATGCAGCGATACTTTGATGACGCTCAATGTTAACCAGGCTATTGGCTTTATGTGCTGATTGAATGGTTGCATTAAAAACAGCTCCCAAGCCATTGGTAATATCAATATTGGCGCCTTCCTGCATTCTTAAAACTTGCACGCAATGCTTACTCGTTTCCGGACTGAGTGTAAACTGATTTACGCCG
This sequence comes from Sediminibacterium sp., assembly GCA_030832695.1. The sequence goes on from JAURIP010000097.1 coordinate 4,657, forward strand.
ATGTTTAAGGAAGGCTCGTAAAAATAGGGTACAGGCATGGGTGTAATTTTGAAAAAAAATAATGCAAGTCGACAGCTATAAAATTATTAAATGAACTTTTAAAATAACTTTTCAATTTAAAATTGTTGGTCGTCGTCGTTGATGCCTTCGTCAAATTCGCCGCCATTCATTTTACTTCCCTGTATAAAAAAGCGGCCTCCGTCGTTGCTTGTATTTCCTGGCAGGGAAGAAACTGGTTTATAATTACTCCCTAATCCTGGGATACCCCCTTCGCCATCCCATTCTTCAAAACGTTGAATATCTAAACGTGCTCTTAATTTAATTAAATCCAAGGAACCATTACGGTGTTTGGCAATTCTGATATGGGTTTCACCCTGTGTACTTTCGCCCATTTCATTACTCATTACCTCGTAATACTCAGGACGGTAAATAAACATAACCATGTCCGCATCTTGTTCAATTGCACCGGATTCTCTCAAATCACTCAATTGTGGCATCTTACTTTCCTTTCTAGTTTCTACCGCACGACTCAACTGTGATAATGCAATGATTGGAATATTTAATTCCTTGGCCAATGCCTTCAAACTTCGTGATATATTACTAATTTCTTGTTCTCTGTTTGAATTACGATCGCCCAAGCCACTCATTAATTGCAAGTAATCAATGATGATCATTTTTACTTGGTGTTTGTTCACTAACCTACGCGCCTTTGCCCTAAATTCAAAAATATTCAAAGCCGCGGTGTCATCAATATAAATAGGTGCCGATTCTAATCGTTTGATACCTTTCGCATGCAATTGTTGGTATTCGTAATCCTCTAATTTACCTCTTGAAATTTTCTCCATTTTAATTTCACTCTCTGCGCTCAAAATACGTTGCACCAATTGAGAAGCGCTCATCTCCAAACTGAAAAAGCCCACGGGTTGTGGTTTTGTAGGATGTAAAGCAGCATTGCGCGCTAGGTTTAATGCAAAAGCGGTTTTACCCACGGAAGGTCGCGCCGCTAAAATTATTAAATCGGTCGGTTGCCAACCATACGTAATTCTGTCTAAGCTGGCAAAGCCACTTGGCACACCTGATATTTCATCTTTCTTAGTTCTTAATTCATCAATTCTAGTAATCGCGGTTGCCAAAGCAAATCCAATATCAACGAAATTTTTCTTTAAATAATTATTCGTGATATTAAACATTTTTGTTTCACTATCGTCAAGTAAATCAAAAACATCTGTGCTATCCTCGTAGGCATTCGCAATTACTTCGCCACTAATTCTTATTAATTCTCGTTGAATAAATTTTTGTAAAACAATTCTTGCATGCGCATCAATATTTGCGGTAGAAACAACAACATTGGTTAATTTAGAAATATAATAAGCACCACCAACAATGTCCAAATTCTCCTGCATCCGAAGTTCTTCCACCACCGTTAACATATCAATCGGCATATTTTTTTGTTGCAAACTTTGCATCGAACGATAAATCATTTGATGAGATTCAACATAAAAACATTCTGGTTTTAAAATTTCTGTCACCGTGTCAAATGCACTTTTTTCTAATAAGATGGCACC
>JAURIP010000306.1 GCA_030832695.1 Sediminibacterium sp.
ATTGATAACCACTTTGTAGGATTATAGTTAATAGCTAATGTTGCAATGCTCCTCGTTAATTCATCTCTACTTCTGTTTTTGTTAACATTGAAATAAGGATTATCTAACTCGCCATTCGGATTACTTGCAAACAAAGGCTTTTTCAAACCATCGGCAGTAATATAGTTTTTTGCATTATCATCTTCCGGCCAAGCCATTAAACTCATTAAGTAACCACTTACCCCTCTTAAAGGTTTGTCATTACCACTTTTAATAATGCTAAAGCTTGGAGAGATTTCTAATGTTTTACCAATTTTATGATTGGTTACCACTCTTAAATTATATTTTTTATAATTATTATTGGGCACTGGTGAGTTTTCATCCAAAAATGATCCAGATAAACGCACTGAGTTTTTCGCAGTTCCTTGCTCTACTGAAATATTATGTGTGATGGAACTACTAGGTTGGAAAAAAGCCCTAAGGTTACCATACTTAGGAACATCAGGGGTATATTTCATTCCAAAGTAAGTAAACACATCAGATTGTATACCATTCTGACCTGCATCATAATCAGTCATCACTTTTGGATATCTTGTATAGATAGAAGTTCTAAAACTATTATCATAACTGATTTTCATTTTACCATCAACACTTGTTCCTTTTTTAGTGGTAATCACAATCGCACCCGAACTTGCTTGGCTACCATATAAAGCGGTTGCTTCTGGTCCTTTTAACACTGTTACTGATTCAACATCATTTGGATTAATATCTGCAATACGGTTTGTATAATCGTTTGATCTATTTTCTGTACTCACATTCGCAGCAGATGGCTTAACCGCATAACCGGTATTTCTATTATTTTCTTGTACAGATTGGTTATCAATAATGATACCATCCACAACAAATAATGGCGAGTTGTCTAATGCTAAAGAGTTAAACCCTCTTAATACAATTTGAGAACTAGCGCCTGCTAAACCTGAAGTTGGATTAATGGTTAAACCCGCAATACGTCCTTGTAAACTATTGACTATATTATTACGTTGTGTTTCTGCTAATTCCTGACCTTTAACACTTTGAGCCGAATATCCTAACTCTTTTTTATTACGACGAATATCCATTGCCGTAACAACTACATCTTCTAAAGTGTTATCCACTGCCGATAATTTTACATTAATCGTAGTTGAATTTCCAACTCGGATGTCTTTAGTGTCATAACCAACCAAGCTAAAGCTTAATGATTGATTTGAAGCAACGCTGATTGAAAAGCTACCATTGTTATCAGTGGTTGTTGCCGTTCTTGTTCCTTTAATAACAACCGACACATTTGACAATGGCGTGTTATCTGAATTGATAACCTTACCAGAAACTGATTTTTGTTGTGCATTTGCAACTGAAACTCCTAAAAAGAGCAACAGAAGTAAAGTGCATAATCCTTTGTTTTGCATAAATTCTAAACTTTTGTTAAAAAAATATAGCAATTGGCTATAATTTCAGCCTAAAATTATGTCTATTTTCTTAAATATTAATGAGTGTAAGGTAGTCTAGTAGGCCAAATTCTCAGATTTTGAGCGGTGGATTCGTGTATTTAATACATACTTATCCCACTAGGTCTAAAATCATCCACAAAAAACACATGTAAATCAGTGATTTACAGGTGTTTAATTTTTCAGATGGGTAATAAGTAGGTCTAGGGCTATTTATACAATTGATTGAATAATAATTTGAAATTTCCATGGGTTTGTGCCCTAAAAGTGATTTCTGGACCAAAAACGGTCAATTTGCCCTTACCAATATTGGTTTCAAATGCGGCTACCCCATCCTGTAAATAAGCTTGGCCAAAGGCCCAACCACTTCTCAATGTATTCGCAGAAGCATACCAGGCCAACGGCGTTATTTGCTTTTGCGCAATCGCATCGGGTAATAATTTAAAAACAGGGCTTGCATTAAAATACACATCAGCCGTTACATTCATTCCCCAATTGGACTCATTATTATTGTCGAGTGTAACTTGCAATACACTACCAGGGATATAAAACTTTTCACCGGGTAATGCTTTTTCTTTTCCGGCTACCATTTCAACCAACGCATTTCGAACTGGTGCATTTACATGATACGCTAAATTCGCACTTGATCCGATGGTCACAATTTTTCCACCATTTTGTAAAAATTTATTTAATGCCGGAATAGATTTATTTACGGAGATGCTTCCAAGTGTATGTTGAAATTCTTTTGGAACATCTTCTAACTTAGGTTCTCTTTCTTCAAATGAAAATGAACCTTCAGTTTTTAATGAAGGTATCGCACCTTCTACAAAAACCAAGACATCATAGTTGGCATTTAAATTTACAGAATCAATTTCCTTTGCATAAATAAGTTTGAATGGAAAATGATATTGTTCAAAAATCCATCTTAACCAACCCGATGACATAGAACCGCCATACTTATCCCATAAGCCAATACGAATGGGTTGGATTTTTTTTAACGTATCTGATAGTGGGGTTGTAACATTTGTAAACAGGATACCATAATCTGTGCTTAATTTTGTAATTGAATTATTTATTTTATCAGAATGTCGAACAAAATATTGCTCCTTATTTTTATAAACAATTTCACCTGCATTTAATAATTCGTTTAC
>JAURIP010000327.1 GCA_030832695.1 Sediminibacterium sp.
ATTCGTCAAATTCGCCAACTTGAAATTGAAAGAGAAGCGATTAAAAGGGAAAATAATCCGGAGCAACTAAAAGCGTTAAATATTGAAATAAGTAATTTAACGGTGCAACAGGATACTTTAAAGGCGAAGTGGTCAGAAGAAAAAGAATTAGTAGATAAGGTGCAAGCAACAAAGTCGAATATTGAAAAATTAAAACAAGAAGCAGAAGTTGCGGAACGAAATGGTGATTATGGGAAGGTAGCGGAAATAAGGTATGGAAAAGTGAAGGAGCAGGAAACTAATTTATTGGATTGCTCCAAACAGCTTCAGGAAATGGGCGGACACGGTAAACGTTTAATGAAAGAGGAAGTAGATGCGGAGGATATTGCGGAGAATGTGGCAAAGGCTACAGGTATCCCAGTAAGTAAAATGCTACAGTCAGATAAAGAAAAGTTATTGCATTTAGAGGAAGAATTGCACAACAGGGTGGTGGGTCAGGAGGAAGCGATTAGTGCAGTAGCGGATGCAATCAGAAGAAGCAGGGCGGGTTTGCAAGATCCAAAAAAGCCTATTGGTTCATTTATATTTTTAGGAACCACCGGTGTTGGTAAAACAGAATTGGCAAAAGCATTGGCCAATTATTTGTTTGATGACGATGCAATGATGACACGTATTGATATGAGTGAGTATCAAGAAAAGCATGCGGTTTCAAGGTTAGTTGGTGCGCCTCCAGGCTATGTGGGTTATGATGAAGGCGGTCAATTAACGGAGTCGGTTCGAAGAAAGCCCTATAGTGTTGTACTATTAGATGAAATTGAAAAAGCACATCCCGATGTTTGGAATATTTTATTACAAGTTTTGGATGATGGTCATTTAACCGATAATAAAGGGCGAACTGTGAATTTTAAAAATACCATTATTATTATGACTAGTAATATTGGAAGTCATTTAATTCAAGATGCTTTTGAGGATGTCAATGATAGCAATGTGGAAGAAAAAACAGCACAATCTAAAGTAGAAGTAATGGCATTGTTAAAACAAACCATTCGTCCTGAATTTTTAAATAGGGTAGATGAAATAATTATGTTCTCGCCTTTGTTACAAAAGCAAATGGCTTCGATTGTCAAAATTCAATTAAATAATTTAAAACTATTAGTTGCTGAAAATGGAATGCAAGTAGACTTTTCGGATTATTTGGTAGAATATTTATCAGAGCAGGGATTTGATTTACAATTGGGAGCAAGGCCTTTAAAAAGGTTGATCCAAAAAATGGTCGTGAATGAATTCAGTAAAAAAATATTAAGTGGTGAGATTGATAAAACAAAAAATATTTTGATTGATATTTTTGACGGGGTGGTCGTATTTAGGAACGAGGCTTAGTTGGATGCTGATATTGGAAGTAGTTACTCCTGGCTAACTGCTTTTTGAAATATACCTTAGTACTTGTATATTTGATGAATTCTTTTCAAGCATTATGGCAAATCCCAAAAAAGCAGCAGTTGGTTTTATATTTATCACTATTTTAATTGATATCATTGGATTTGGTATAATAATACCCGTATTACCTCAATTATTACAGCATTTATTGCATGTAACGGATCGAACGGACATTAGTGCTATTTCAAAACCTGCTATATTTCTAACTTTGATATATGGGCTCATGCAATTTATTTTTGCGCCGATATTGGGAAGTTTGAGTGATCGATATGGGCGGAGGCCGGTATTACTTTTTTCCTTGCTTGGGTTTGGCTTAGATTATATTTTTTTGGCTTTTGCGCCAACCATTGGCTGGTTGTTTTTAGGAAGAATGATTTCAGGAATTACGGGTGCTAGTATCACTACCGCTTCCGCATATATGGCTGATATTAGTAATGAAAAAAATAGGGCACAAAATTTTGGCATGATTGGGGCTGCTTTTGGTCTTGGTTTTATCATTGGCCCTATGTTGGGAGGTTTGTTAGGGGAGTTGGGTACAAGGATTCCATTTTTAGTAGCCGCTGGATTGGCCTTGGTAAATGCTTTGTATGGTTATTTTGTTTTGCCAGAGTCCCTAGATATGGCACACCGACGCTCATTTGATATTAAAAGAGCTAACCCTGTTTCATCTTTGTTAAAACTAAAAAAATATCCAGCTGTACTTGGTTTAATCTTTTCATTACTTTTAATTTATCTAGCAGCGCATTCAGTCCAAAGCAATTGGAGTTTTGCCAATATAAATAAATTCGGATGGACACCAAAAATGATCGGCATCTCATTGGCTGTAGTTGGAGTATTAGTGAGTTTGGTGCAAGGCTTACTCATTAGAGTGGTCAATCCTAAGTTAGGAAACGAAAAAAGTGTTTACATTGGAATTGCTTTGTATGCCATCGGATTAACTTTATTTGCTTTTGCAACCCAGGGTTGGATGATGTTTTTATTTTTAGTGCCTTATTGTTTGGGGGGAATTTCAG
>JAURIP010000270.1 GCA_030832695.1 Sediminibacterium sp.
ATTAAATCAGATATGCGCATGCCTTCCACTAATTGGTAGGTGTCAGGGCGATAAACAGCACCCGTTAATTTTACCCTGTTTTGATAGCGGTTTAAAATTTTACTCACCACATATACATCACCACCTTGAGGTGCATAGCTTGCAAATTCTTCTTTACCTAAATCCTTCACCAATAGTTCGCGGCCATTTTTTTGAATCACTTTTACATTGCTGGTATAAGCAGCTTCATCAAAACCACCTGCATATGCCAATATATTATTAAAGGTTTCCTTTCCTATTAGTTCAAATATACCTGGGCGTTTTATTTGTCCGTTTACTTCCACTCGGTTTTCATAAGCTGGTATGCGAATAACATCATTGTCCTTTAATCCTATATTATCAGATTGATCGCCGTTTAATATAAAGCGGTACAAATCCACTTTGCGTATTACTTTGTTATCACGTACTAATTCAATATTACGATAACTACCAATGGGGGAAGGACCACCAGCTAGTGACAATGCACCAAACACAGTGGTTAATGAACTTAAGTCGTAAGTGCCCGATTTTTTTGCACCAATTACGGTTACATGTATTGTGCGAATATTTGCTAGTGTTACTGATAATTTGGATTCACCGGTGCGCAAACTTGCATATGCAGTGCGCGCCATTTGTTGGCGTATTTTATCGGTGGCTGCTTCAATGGTTAATCCTGCCACGCGGATGATTCCTACGTTTTGAACCGTCACACTGCCTTCATAACTTACTTTTAATTCCGTAGCAAACTCCTGTATGCCGTATAAAACCATTTTCAAAATATCGTTAGGGCCTACTTCGTAATTTAAGGGAGTCGCAATGTTCGCATTAGAGGTCATGGAACCTGCTGTTTGGAATAGTTCGGATCCGAATATAGGGTTGGTTTGTTCAATATTCGTTTTACTCACTGAATCAGATCCAGTTTGCATGCTACGGTTATTGCTAAAATTATCCAGCTTATTCCCAATATTGTTCAATGTATTATTAGTCGCACTCAACCTGGTGCGCAATTTTTCAAATTCAGCGGCAGGTAAACCTTTTGCTGATGACTGAGTTTTAATTTGGTCAATGGTAAGCTCGGAGCTTTGTAAACGTTCCTTTATTTTACTAATATCTGCTTCGCTTAACATTTCAACCTTAAACTGGCTTAAGTCCTTTTGCGCTAAAAATCCCTGTGCATTTGCTGAATTAATAAAAAAACTAATTACAATGAGCAAAACTAAGGGCTTGAATAAAAATTTGAATGGTGCTTGTGGTATCATTTTAATCTTACGATTTTTTATGTTTGAATGGGGGTATTTTAATTTTGCGCATAGCTTCGCTTTTCTTAGTCACATTACTCTAATAGGAAATGACTAATAAACAATGTTTATTGCACAATATCGAATTTATAGTATTGATTTATTAACTACTAAAAGTTAAATAATTATACTTAAAAAATGAGGCGTATTCGTTTTAACAGGCATCGCTTATTAAAATTCATACCAATAAATTTTAGGGGGGTTATTTACTGCTCAAAAGTACTCGAATAATTACTTATAAAAAAATTTATACTACGCTTATTTACACATGATTAAGCATAGTTGCTAATATTAATTTTAGGTTATTTATTGAAAAACAACTTGGTGCATTTTGAACTTATTATACTAACGATAAATAGTAGGATTGTATTGTGGCTTTTAGGAAATGATTTAGCAGCAAATGACCCCTTTTTACAAGGAAATTTTGACAGGGTATGGAGATACTTAAAAAATCAACTGATTTCGTATTGCGAATTTAGTCCATTTTTAACCAAAATGAGGCAAAAAAGGCCCTATTTTAGCAATTTTTGGTCATTTTATCCCAATTTTAGCCCAAAATGGGTAAATTTGAATCATTGCAAAAGATCATTCAATATCGTTACAGAAATATAGATATTTTAAGGGGCCTAATCATGATTTTGATGGCCATTGATCATTGCTATTTAACTATTTTCAAGACCACTTTGGAGAATTCTGGAATAGCGATCTTCCCAATTATGGCTCAAATGCCGTGTTTTTAACAAGATGGGCATCCAATATTTGCGCCCCTGGATTTGCACTATTAATGGGGATGAGTGTTTCCATTTTTAATTCCAAAAGTTTAAATAATATTGATAATCAATCAATTAGGTCAATTATTATCAAAAGAGGCTTGGTTTTGATTATACTTCAGCAACTATTGAATTTACCATCCCTACTTTTCAAAACAAGCAACTTAGATAATATGCAAGTATTTAGGGGCGGTGTACTTTACGCACTAGGTGCTGCGATGATTATACTTGCACTATTATTGACATGGAACAAGCAAAAGCTTCTTTTCCTTGGGCTCATTACTATTGTAATAAATTACCTAATAGCTAGTTATATTTTAATACACCCAAGTAATAACACCGCTATTCATTTGCTTTTTACGCCAGGTATTAACCAATGGGTGAGTGTAAATTATCCCTTACTGCCTTGGTTAGGTATTGCTATTATTGGTATGAGTTTGGGAAGGTATTATATAGATGATAAAATTAAATTTATCAATTATTCTTGGAAAGTAGCACTTACGCTGATGCTTATTTTTTTAGTATTACGTTTTTTAAATTGGGGTGACTATAACCACAATGTTGACACCGGTAGTTTAATCAATTTCTTGGCCATTATTAAATACCCGCCGAGTGTCGCTTTTGTAGTAATTACCTTTTCAATACTTGGAGGATTATTTTGGTTTATTAGCAAATATGAAAAAGTAACTATACTACAACCTTTATTAGTGTTTGGAAAAGTTCCCTTATTTTTTTATTTCGCACATTATTATTTATATATCATAATTAGTAAGTTCACCAATCATGCAATTTCATTAAGCGCCATGTATGTATTATGGGTACTTGGTTTAATTGTATTATACCCTGTTTGCAAATATTATGGTCAATTTAAAAAACAACAATCTGAAAATTCATTTTGGCGTTATTTATAAACAATGAATAC
>JAURIP010000378.1 GCA_030832695.1 Sediminibacterium sp.
AAGTAGATGAAGCAACGATTGCAAAAAGAAGAGCAGCCCAACCAGCGCCAGTTTTAAAAGTTACGAATGGGGTGCTTTGGAAATATGCAAAGTTAGTGAAGGATGCAAGTGAAGGATGTGTAACGGACGAAAATTAAACCCACCGGGTTTAATTTGATGGGTGAAGCACAAAAAAATGAGCATCATTTTTAATTGTGCTGAGCGCTGAAAAGTAAAAAAAACGATTTTATGGAAACGATAATTGCAAAAACAACAGAAAAAAAAGCAGACGCGAAAATAGCGCCAACTACTTTGACCGGTTCGCAAGCGGTACTCGAAGCATGTATTGCAGAAGGTGCTGATACCATCTTTGGTTATCCAGGTGGTGCTATCATGCCCATCTATGATGCTTTGTATGATTACAATGACAAACTAAAACATATTTTAGTAAGACATGAACAAGGTGGCATACATGCTGGACAAGGTTATGCGCGTACTTCTGGAAAAGTGGGTGTGGTTTTTGCTACCAGTGGTCCAGGAGCAACCAACTTAGTAACAGGCTTAGCAGATGCAATGATTGATAGTACACCCTTGGTTTGTATCACCGGACAAGTGTTTGCACATTTATTAGGAACAGACGCATTTCAGGAAACAGATATTATTAATATCACGATGCCCGTAACGAAATGGAATTATCAAATTACCGATGCAACTGAAATCCCAGGTATATTGGCCAAAGCATTTTATTTGGCAAGAAGCGGACGACCAGGTCCTGTACTCATTGACATTACAAAAAATGCACAAATACAATCTTTCAATTATGAAGGATATACCCCTTGTAATCATATCCGCAGTTATCGTCCAAAACCGGTGATTCGTAAAAACTTTATTGATGATGCAGTGGCATTAATTAACAATGCAAAAAAACCACTGGTCATTTTTGGACAAGGAGTGATATTAGGAAAAGCAGAAAATGAATTTAAAAAGTTTATTGAAAAATCGGGCATGCCAGCTGCATGGACCATTTTAGGATTAAGCGCATTGCCAACTGATCATCCACAAAATGTGGGTATGTTGGGTATGCATGGAAATTACGGCCCCAATGTATTAACGAATGAGTGTGATGTATTAATTGCAGTGGGTATGCGTTTTGATGATCGCGTTACAGGCCGATTGGATAAATATGCAAAGCAAGCAAAAGTGATTCACTTAGATATTGATCCTTCTGAAATTGATAAAAATGTAAAAGCAGATGTGGGCGTATGGGGTGATTGTAAAGAAACATTACCATTACTTACTTTAGGTATTGAACAAAAGGATCGATCTGAATGGTTAAAAGTATTTGCATCTTATACGCAACAGGAATATGATCAATGTATCAAAGAGGAAATATATCCAGCAACAGATGAAATGACGATGGGTGAAGTTATCCGATTAGTCAACGAAACTACGCTAGGAAACGCAGTCATGGTAACGGATGTAGGGCAACACCAAATGGTGACATGTCGTTATGCAAAGTTTAATGAATCCAGGAGCAATGTAACATCAGGTGGATTAGGTACTATGGGATTTGGCTTGCCTGCAGCTATTGGTGCAAAGTTTGGCGCACAAGATAGAACAGTGATTGCGGTGATTGGTGATGGTGGCATACAAATGACCATACAGGAATTAGGCACTATTATGCAAACAGGCGTGGAGGTGAAAATTATGATATTGAACAATCAGTTTTTAGGAATGGTGCGTCAATGGCAACAGTTGTTCAATGACAAGCGCTATTCATTTGTGGATATTCAAAGTCCTGATTATGTAATGGTGGCAAAAGCATATGGCATTGAAGGTGCAAAAATTTCACACCGACATGAATTGGAGGCAGGAATAAAAACCATGTTGGCACACAAGGGGTCCTATTTATTAGAGGTAATGGTAGGAAAGGAAAACAATGTGTTCCCAATGGTACCACAGGGTTGTAGCGTTTCAGAAATCCGATTAAAATAAAAAAAAGAAACTATGGATACAAATACGGAAAAACAGGAATACACTATTACGGTGTACACTGAAAATCAGGTAGGATTGTTGAATCGTATTGCCATTATTTTTTCACGTCGAAAAATTAA
>JAURIP010000003.1 GCA_030832695.1 Sediminibacterium sp.
CACAAGCGATATTCCAAAAAATTTCTTTCCTTACCTTATTATTTTCTTTTGCCTACTTTTTTGCGAATAGTCAAAGCAATTTTAAAACCAAAATCACTTCGCTTTCCGGAAAACCAGTTATTGGTGCAACGGCTAGTTTACTCAACACTTCATTTAAAAATCTAACTGATAGCAATGGACATGTCACATTCAATAATATTCCAGAAGGAAAATATGAATTAGCCATTACTTCTTTAGGTTTTGCAACTAGTATAAATTCAATTACAATTTCGAGCAAGTCAAATTCAAATGAAATACAAACAATTAAATTAGCCGACGCATTAGTTCAATTAGAAGATGTAATTATTACTGCACAAAAAAAAGAAGAACTACTACAAAAAGTACCTATCAGTATCACAGCATTTAATAGTACACAAATTGAAAAGTTTAGATTTTGGAACAACAAGGACATCAGTGGATTTGTACCGAATTTATATAGTGCTGATCCAGGTGACAATCGTGATGTAGTTTCCATTAGAGGTATAGCCACCACTTCCTATGACCCTGCTGTTGCTACCTATATCGATGGCGTGAATCAATTTAATTTAGATACTTATATTCCTGCATTAAACGATATTGAACGCATTGAAATACTACGTGGGCCTCAAGGAAGCTTATATGGCCGAAATGCAATGAGTGGTGTAATTAATATCATCACCAAGCAGCCTAGCAATAAAGTTACCGGGAGCGGCGAAGTGAATGTGGGCAATTATGGTATTCGCAGGTATAATGCAAATATTAAATCACCCATTATAAAAGATAAATTATTTTTTGGGGCAGCCTTGCTTTATAATGATCGCGATGGATTTTACACCAATAAATATAATAAAAGCAGTTATGATAAACAATATGCTTTCTCTGGAAATTACTTTATAAAATATATTCCTGCAGCGAATTGGCAGTTAACTTTAAATGTAAAACATTATAATAGTGAAAATAAAGGGGCATTCCCATTAGTTTTTGGAACAGAAGAAGCCCTAAGTAATCCATACAAATTAAATCAAAATGGCATTACGACCATGATGGATAATACACTGAATACTTCTTTAGCGATCCAACATACTGGTAGCAAAGTTAATTTCAGTAGCATCACTGCATACCAAAAAAATTATAGATACTATGATTTACCTATTGATGGCGACTTTTCACCCATCGACGCTATTTCAGTTGTAAATAATTATGGAAAAAGCTGGAATAATATCAAGGCGTATACGCAAGAATTCAAATGGAGTTCCGCTCCAACTGCCACCAATCGTTTAAACTGGACAGCCGGCGCCTATCTTTTTTACCAAGATGCCCCTGTAAAACAAGGAACCCGTTTTGGTAAAGATGCCAATTTAATGATGATTGGTGATTCTTTGTTTACATTGATGAACAGTACAAGTACAACAAAAAAGGGAATTGCCTTTTTTGGACAAGCAACCTATGCATTAACTAGTAAACTAAATATAACTTTTGGATTAAGAAATGATTACGAGCAACAAAATCAAACAGTCGCAGGCTTTTACCAGCATGACCCCTCCCCTAAATTTTACCAAATTGTAGCTGACACAAGTGCAAGTATAAATTTTAATGCATGGTCCCCTAAAATTTCATTCGATTATAATTTAAATTCTGCTTCATTAGTTTATGCTATGTATAGTAAAGGATACCGCACTGGTGGATTGAGTCCATTAGGATCCGACCCTTCGCAACCACCATTAATAGGATACCTTCCTGAGCATAGCAATAATTTTGAAGCGGGTATTAAAAACACCTTGTTAAATAATACGTTAAAATTAAATATATCCTTATTCTATATACAAATTAAGGACGCACAAGTACCCACACTTGTATTACCAGATGCTATTACCATCATAAAAAATACGGGTATATTAAATAGCAAAGGCGTTGAGGCCGAAATTATGTATACACCTGCAAAAGGTGTCATCATCCAATATAATGGGGGTATCACTGATGCTTTAATTAAAGCATCTGGTAAGCGTCCAGTATTTACGCCAGCTAACACAAACGCGATTGCAATACAATACAGCAAAACTATCAATGCAAAAATTAGTGGTTTTATAAGAAGCGAGACCAGGTTTATAGGGAATACTTATTTTGATAGTAGTAACGAAATAAAACAAATGCCTTATTGCATCAATAATTTCAGCATGGGCGTAAATAAAAACAAAATGAGTGTTGTTTTGTGGTCAAAGAACATATTCAATCAAAAATATATCTCCTATGCCTACGATTTTGGTGCAGTTCATTTAGGTGATCCTGCTACATTTGGAATAAGCATATCTAGTAAGTTTTAATAAACAATAAATAAAAAGAAATGATACCAGTTAATTCCTACGCAGCAATGTCTTCCAATACCCCATTAGAAGCATACCATTTTGAAAGAAGAGCAGTAGGACCAGATGACGTACAAATAGATATTTTATTTTGTGGCGTTTGTCATAGTGATTTACACCAAGTGAAAAACGAATGGGGTGGATCACAATATCCTATGGTACCCGGACATGAAATTGTAGGCAAAGTTTTATCAGTGGGAACGAATGTAACTAAATTTAAAGTGGGTGATCTTGCTGGTGTAGGCGTGATGGTGGATAGTTGTAAAACATGTAAAACATGCGCAAAAGATTTAGAACAATATTGCGAAGAAGGATTTGTAGGAACTTATAATAATAAGGAAAGGAATAGTGATAATATTACTATGGGCGGCTATGCTACACAAATTGTAGTGGATGAATATTACACCTTTAAAATAGCTCCCTCCTTACCGCTAGCTGCAGTTGCTCCTTTATTATGTGCAGGTATTACTACCTATTCCCCATTGGTTTATGCAGGTGTAAAAAAGGGAATGAAAGTGGCAGTAGTAGGACTAGGTGGACTAGGCCATATGGGTGTAAAATTTGCAGTGTCATTTGGCGCTGAGGTGACAGTGATAAGCACATCCCCATCAAAGGAAGCTGATGCTAAAAAACTTGGTGCTACTCATTTTTTAGTTAGTACTGATAAAGAAGCTATGAGCAAGTATAACAGTTATTTTGATGTTATACTAGATGCCATTTCTGCAAATCACGACTATACTGCCTATTTAAATTTACTAGGTATTGATGGTAAATTAATGGTAGTGGGCCTACCCATTGAATCACCTAAAGTGCAGCCTTTTTCATTGGTGACCAATAGACGCAGTGTGATTGGATCATGTATTGGAGGTATGAAGGAGACACAGGAGATGCTGGACTATTGTGCAGAACATAATATAGTGTCCGAAATAGAATTAATTCCAATGCAAAAAATTAATGAGGCATATGATCGAATGCTTAAAGGAGATGTCAAATATCGATTTGTTATTGACCTGGCATCTTTAAAATAATACATATATACAGGTATTTAAAGGCTTCATTCATCACAATGAAGCCTTTTTTATGCCATAATTGTTTAGTTTTGAACCGCTGCATGAAAAACACTTTAACCTTCCTACTTATACTGTCATCAATCACCTATGGCATTGGCCAAAATGTAATTAAGCCAACGCTATTAGGGGGCATTTCTGGTTCTATTCAAGATGCAAAAAATGGGAAGCCCGTTTCTGGCGCAACAGTGATGTTGTATGCTAAATCAAATACGAAAAATAATAAAATAATTACGTCAGATAAAAACGGGGAATTTTTGTTTGAAAAGATTCCTTTTGATTACTATCAAATAAATATAAAATCGCTTGGATTTTCTTTATTTACCATTGACAGCATTTTACTAAGGGCAGAAAAAGATGAAATATATTTTAGTGAAATTCAATTAAAGGATTCCTCAACGATGTTACGCGAGGTGATTGTGTATGCAGAAAAAAAATTAATCGAGGAAAAGGATGGCATTTTAACTTATAATGTTGGTGAAAGCCCATTGAGCAATGGTGCGAGCACCGCTGAAATGTTAAAAAATATGCCAATGGTAAACGCCAATCCAGATGGCAGTATAACTGTAAAAGGAAAGGCGCCGCTTATTTTAATTGATGAAAAACCTTCTAACTTAAATGCACAACAATTAGCAGAATTACTAGAAAGCTTGCCCGCCAATATGGTTGAGAAAGTGGAATTAATGCAAACGCCCCCTGCCGAATACGCAACCTACGATGGAAGTGTTATCAATATTGTTACGAAAAAAGGACGCGTAGGCTACTACCAAAAGCTTTGGTTAAGTGCGGGCACCAATGGACAAAGAACAGGAGGCACTTATCTAAGTTATAAATCAAAAAAAATAACGTTTAATGGGCATTTCAATATTGCTAAATATAATGTGATAGGTAATTCGAGGTCCACGCGACAAAATTTATATACCGACTCAACCAATTTCCTCAATTCCAAAAGTAACTATACCAATAAAACTTCAAGCCCAACTGTCCGACTTGAATCAAATATTGATATTAATAAACAAAAAAATATTGAACTTGTATACCAGGGCATCATTAGTAATATTGACAACGTGACCAATGCGGACTATACCAATCTGAACAATAAATTACAAGTATGGAAGGCAAGTAAAAGAACGGTGAATTATGATGGAAACACCTATAACCATGGTTTTTCTGGGACTTACAATTGGAAAAGAGCAAAACAAAAGAGTGAGAAATTAAATATTTATACTGGGCTCAATTTTGGAAAAGGGGTGAATGATAAAATATTTTATCAGCAATATCTTTTAAATGATTTAACACCGAGTGGTCAGGATTCCACCCAAAACCAATTTATTGATAATTATAGTACTTCCTATTATATCAGAACCAATTATAGCAAACCATTGGTTAAAAATGAAAAAACAATACTTAATGCAGGTATTAATTTCACCAACAACGATGAGCATACTATTTTAAACGCCTCCTATTTGAATAAAGCAACCAATACAATTAATGATAATGAACTATTGAGTAGTAATTTTATTTTTAATCAAGGCATAGCGACAAGCCGTATTGGCCTTACTTTTATTTTAAATAAAGGATGGAGAATATCATTTGGCGAACAAGCGGAATACACTTTAACCAGCTTCCAATTTCTTAAAGGTACTGCCCCAAATACAAAAAATGATTATTGGCGATTTTTACCAAACATTTCATTCAGAAAAGAATTTAGCAATAAACTAAACAGTACAATTACCTTTAGAGAAACAATAAGAAGGCCTACCATTATTGAGCTAAACCCCAATATCGATTACACAGATGTGTATAATGTACGTTTTGGAAACCCCTTCATCAAACCTACATTAACACAAAATATTGAGTATAATTTAGGGTACAATACCAATAAATTAAATCTCAATAGTAGTTTTGGTTACAATAAAGTAAAAGAAGTATTTACAACCATTCGAACTTTAGTGGCTACAGGTAGAACACAAACCACCTATCAAAATATTTCTGATCAAGAGGAATATCATCTTAATTTTTGGTCTGGCATTACCGTCACTAGAAAGTTTAAAGTTAATTTGAGCACAGGTATACACTATAACAAATACAGTCCAATTGATAAAATAAAGTACAAATATATGGATGGCGGCTCCTATTATACGGGCCTCAACTATAGCTATATGCCCAATAGCCTTACCACCATTGAAGCAAACAATAAATACAACAGTTATGCAACGCCGCAGGGAATATCAAGAAGTAATATAAGTATGCAAATTAGTATGCAACGAAAATTAATGAACAAAAAGGTCAATGTAAATATTTCAGCTACTGATCCTTTTGGCTTAACCAAATATAAAGGATACACAGAAGGACCCAATTTTATCATCGATAGCTATAGCATTACCAATGTCAGAAACTTTAAATTGACCATTAGCTACCAGTTCAATAAAACCTATACGCAAAAGTTAACGCCTGAAAAATAATTGAACTATAACTTCGTATAATTTCCGTAAATATCAACATCAAAAATATTGAATACATTGTATTGGTCTAAAATAGCTGCTAATTCGTAGCGCAAAATGGGCCTTCGTAAGTTAAAATTTTCAAGCCCGATTGATTGCCACCTCAATTCAAATGTTTTATTTATTTTTTCACTTGTATTATTAGACAAGGTAGCTGCAAACAATAATGCATCTCCAACTGTAACCTCCCTATCACTTATCATTTTCTGAGATGTAAATTTTTTATTCCATGCAATTGAAAATTCATTCCATTTTACTTTATCATTAGGATTAAAATAGGTGGCATTGGCCCATCCAGTAGGCACACCAACACCACGTAATAATCCGGTAGCCCCAATCTTCTGTATCGCTTTAAAATAGCGATCCTTTTGTGTTACATCCTTATATGGCATGATATATCCATTCGCCTCCAATAAGGCTTGTTGTAATTGACGTACAGAGATATTTTTCGGATCCACCTTATTTTTAATACTTAATGCGGCTAATAATCCAGCTGCTTGTCCTATTTGAATGACACATGGCTGAAGCCTTGTAGTACCATTTACTATATTTGAAACACTAATTGACTTTTCAGCAACAATAAAATTACTTACCCCCTTTGGTATTAAAGCCCCCATTGGAATATTAAAAGAAGGCACCGGAAAAAATTCTAAATGTTGTGGTGCTGCACTATTTTTTTTATGATGATGATCAACCGGATAATCTCCTACTGCAATACCAGTCGTATATAATGGCTGTGGCGTATCAAATGGCGTAGAAATATGTTGCACTAACATGCGAACCATGCCATGCATCCTTCGAGATTCCCGATGATATGGATACAACGCCAATTTATCCTTGGTTGGAAATTCATCATCCGCTAATGCCAAATGATTAAACCCTAAATCCTTTTGTATAAAGTAAACAAACCTTAGTGTTTGTTGTTTTGCTTGTTCTAGTAATTCCTCCCTTTGCTTGGGTGTCTTCTCCACCACATTTAAATAAATATCATTGCCATAAATAGGCCAATTTAACATGTATTTATTGTTGGGTAGCTTTCCGTATTCTAACATTTTTTTTGCATCCACCGAAGGACGCTTTCGGTTAGTGTCTTTATAAAAATTAGTATTACTTGCATCAAATTCAGTGGAATCATAATGAATGGGCCTAGGAATCAATGGCTGAGGTGATCCGTAATCTTTTAATATCCCCACATAAGTAATATCCTGTATAATATCATTCGCGCCGGCCAAATTTACCTGTTCACGGGTAACATCATTAGATTCCATGCCAAGATCATAAGGGATTTTAGCGGAGGCCAATGCATCTCCTAACTCCGTTGCATCAATAACCCTTTTGGCTTTTACAAATAATTTAGCACCCGTATTTATTTGGTAGAATTCTGCACCAATAACTGTATTACCAATTTTAATAATTTCTTTAAACTGGTATTGGTATTTGACTGTTAAATTTTTTTCGCTATTGGCCATTGATTTAAAAATACTATCTCCAATATGTGGCTCAAATAAAGTGTTACTTACCCAACCGGTTGAAACCGCATTCGCTCCCCCATAATAATCATATAATCGTTGGCGAAATTCACCAAATAAACCAGCAGGCATCGCATTATTGCCATCGAAAGCAGGCACCCCTGCCGAAGTTAACATACCCCCCAGCCAAGGCGTTGTTTCCACTACTAAAGTGTTCACTCCCAACCTTGCGGATTGAATACCAGCAGAAATACCACTTGCAGTTCCACCGATTACTAAAACCTCCGTTTGCAAATTTTCAACTGAAGATTGCCCTTGTGTTAAATGGAATGACAAAATATAAATAGGAAATAATAGAAGGTACTTTTTCATAACTACTAATTTAAAACAAAAAATTATTTCTTTTTAATTAAAACTGCAGATATTACAGGCCTTTCAACGCCATTATCTCCAGGGCGAACTGTAAGTTGGTTGGATACCACCATACTAGTAGATCCACCTCCATCTAAGTTAATCGCCTCTTGGCATCCTAATGAAAGTAGAATATCACTGAGTTCTTTTAAATTTACCCCATCATACCCTCCAATAGTGTTGTCACCTTCCACAGCTAATAACAAAACAAGATTATTGTTAGTGTGTCCAATAGCAGTTCTTGGTCTAGAGGTAGTATTATTAATAACAATCATTTCAGCAGTATCGGAAATGTTAAATTTACCATTTTTTAATAACATGGGCGATCCTCCTATAGCAGAGGTGATATCCCAAACCTTGCCCCCCATTGGAAAAATTTCACTAGGTGTTGCCATCGGGGCTTTACCTTCAATATTAGCATTTGGTGAAGGATAACTATATATTAAATCATTACTTGCTCCAACATGATAAATCCATGCAGCTTGATATACTCCTGTTGCACTCACGCCAAATGCAGCACGTGTTGGGTAATAGGAAGTACTCACGCCATTATAATTACGGTTTAATACTTTAATATTCGCCGAACTTGTAGTTCCATTATACTTTACTAAACTATAGGATTGGTTGGATCCAAAATAACCTCCGTTTATAGTAGCGTATACTATGCCAGATTCTTCTTTATAAAAATCACTTGGTCTTTTTGCTGTAGTAGATAAAACAGGCTTAAATTCAATATTGGTATTTTTGCTATCATAAACAAAACAATACATCTTTGTTTTTTTTCCCGAAAATAAACTGTCAAAATAATATAACTCAATGCCACTAGGAAAATTTGAAGTGAGTGTGGTAGATAATTTCCACCCCATTGGCAAAGTCATTAATTTTGCAGTCGCTACAGTATTTACTGGTACTGGATTTGATGGAACAATTTGACCTCCATTCGTACTTTTACTGCAGCTAATTAAAACAAAAAAGAAAATAAACTGAACCCATTTTTTAAAAATAAAATTAGACATAAAATTAATATTTATAAATTGGTATTTTCGCATCCTTAATAGTTTCATAATAAAATAAAACTTCGCCATTGTAACCTTCTGCTCTATTTAATGAAATCATTTTATCAAAAAATACACTATCTACTCTATAGCCATCTCCTAGTGAAGTTAATATTCCTGGATATAATTTATTTTTAAATTCTAAAGGCACATGACCAGCAATCGCTTTTAATGTTGTTGAATAGCTTTCAAATTTATATCTATACACCTGGGGTATAACAATATCGGCATAGTTTTGCGTCAGCCAAGTAGGCCAATCTTGCAAATATTGTTCCAAACTCCATGGATAAATACTAGGCGCCCAACTTACAATACAATTTTTGTTAGTACTTTTTATATTTTTAAATAAATCTTTTGCAAATGCACTCAGTTTATTAGCTCTCCATTGAACCCATGCTGGATTTTTTGTATCTAAAGTTGGACTTAAGCCGTTGTGTTCCTTTGCATATTCTTTTGTAGTGAACGAATCATAACCGCCTTCGGATGGCATAGCAGGTAAACGGTCGTCTCCTTGAATACCATCTACCTTGTAATTTTTAACAACTTCTAATACAAGATCATGCATAAAGTATTGCACTTCAGGGTGTAAACCATTCCACCAAAAAAAACCATTTTTCTTTAATAAATTTTGTTTTTGATCCCGACCAACCCAATGAGGATATTTTAGTAGCCAATTATTTTGACTACTGTCTTTATATGCATATGAAAAACCAAACTCAAACCATGCATGCACTTTTAATCCAAGTTTGTGACCTTCTGTCACAAAGGAAGCCAAAGGATCAAAATTATTATACCTTGGGTCTTGCCCGATACCAATATATTTTTTAACAACTTTACTTGGATAAGTGGTTAGGCCGTTATTCCAAACCACTACAAAAATATCAGTAAGGCCATTGCGTTTACAATTCGAAACGGCTTCTTTTACATTTTTTTCGGTCAACATAGCATCACTAGCTACATTCGTAATCCAAGTACCCCTAAGTTCAATAGGCGTGTTTGATTGCGCATGTAAGTGTAAATTATTAAATACAAAAAAAAGAAATAAAAAATAATTTCGTACCATATAACTTTATAAATTGTTTACGTATTCCAAATACCTATTATATAAATGATGGGCTTGTATATAAGATGATTGCGGACTCATAAAATGTGAAAATTCAAAAGTAATAGCTTTAGCGTAATCAGCTTTAGCAGCAGCTTCTAATTTTAGTTTTAATTTTTCAAATTTAATAGGAAAAAATTTAATAGGCATATCTCGATCAAAACTTTCAGCATTCGTCCAACATGCTAAATTATATTTATCTGCAAGTTTCTTATTCACTGAAAAAAAATCTGTAAGTTCATGATAATCGATATGCCCATCTTGAAAAGCAACCGCATCAATATTTTGATGAATGCCTTCAAAAATCTCATTCCATTCTGTTTCATGTTCAATAATAGTAACTTTATCTTCTTTAGTTAAAATACCAGAAGCGGCCATCACCGCTTTTTTACCATCTATCCAGGGCGAAATAAACACAGGCAAATTTCCACTAATCTGTTTGCACATTTTTCCTAAATTACTAAAGGCCTCAATAGCCCCTTTTGTTTTACGACTAATTTCAGTACTCAAATACCAACCTTTAAAAGCATTTCGATGACCGTATTTTTTCCACACTTCATCTATTACATAATAATTTGCGTCAATTTCAAACTGCAAATTCCCTGTATCCCAATATTGTCCACTATCATAGAGCCCGAAATATAGTTTCATATCATACTGCTCTGCTAATGTTAAGTATAGATCAATTAAATCAATAGGAGGCGCATAACATTGATGCATTTTTATTAAATAATTCGAAGGATAAGTTAAAAATTTTCTATACCCGCATCTTATTACAATCACCGTATCAATACCAGCGGCTTGCATATATTGAAAGTCCTTTTCCCACTCACGTGGACCCCAATTTTGATGTGGTATATCATGACTAATTTCATCAATAAATGTTCCTGTTATTCGCATGATACAATAATTTAAATATCTTCTTGTTCTAATTTTGGTAATGGGACTATCCAGGAAATTATAAATGCAGGTATTGTAGAAACAAGTACCCAAATAAAGAAATAGTCATAGCCTATCCTGTCACTTACAAAACCACTAATCATTGATGGTAACATGAAACCTAAATTTGTTAAACCGCTACCAAAAGCATAGTGCGCCATTTTATATTTCCCAGGAGCCATTTGTTGCATAATGTATAAAATTAAACCAACAAATCCAAAACCATAACCAAAATATTCAATAGCGACTGCAGCACCAATAATATACAAATTAATCGGTAGTGCTATCGCTAAATAAGCATAAGCAGCAAATGGTAAATTAAAAAAACAACATAAAATTAAAAGTGATTTTCTGGTCAAGCCCCCACTTTTAGAAACAAAATATCCTGCTATAATAGAGCCTAATACAAATGCAGCAGCACCAAAAACGCCATATAACAAGCCTATTTCAGAAGTTGATAACCCCAACCCCCCATCCACTCTTGATGCCTTAAAAAACAATGGAGTTATTTTTATTGCTTGGCCTTCTGCGAAACGGTAAAAAACAATAAATGCCAAACCGTACCAAATATTTTTTTTCTGAAAAAAAGTAATAATAACTTCCTTTAATACACCAAAGCCTTCTTTTATAGTTCCTACATGCTTTGATTCTCCCCCTGAAGGAAGCATTTTCATATTATAAAAGCCTAGCAATATCATTAGAAAAGAATAAAATAACATTACTGTCACCCATGCATTTATTAAACCGTATTTTTTTTCTAACTCCCCAGCCAAATAAACTAATAAACCTCCGGAAACAATTTTTGCAACATTGTAAAATGCACCCTGCCATCCAACGTATTTAGATTGCTCTGTAGTGTCTAACTCATTTAAATAAATCCCATCGGCAGCAGTATCATGGGTAGATGCACTAATAGCTATAATTGCCATTAAAGTTATTGATATTGAAAAAAAATGATCTAAGTGCAACGATATTGCAATCAATCCAAATATGCAACCTGTCAAAATTTGTGTAATATAAACAAAATACTTTTTTGTCTTAAACATCTCCAAGAATGGTCCCCATAATGGTTTTAATGTCCATGGTAGCATAATTAAAGAAGTCCAAAAAGCAATATTTGTATCTGATATACCAAAGTCTTTATACATAATAGCACTTGCAGTAGACAAAACAACAAAAGGCAAGCCCATAGCAAACCAGGTTGTCGGAATCCATTGTAAAGGATGTCTTTTTTTTACATTATTAGTCATGGCATAGTAAATTTATTTAATAAACGCGTATTGATTTTGAAAAAAACTAAGTTTATCTTTGAGGCCTTCATAAAAAAAGAAGCACTCCCCCTTAAAGCCTTGATTTCTATTTTGTTGCAACATTTGTGTTAAAAACAAATCATCAGGTAAATAAGTTCCAGATTTCAACAGTACCCCAGGATAACATATACTAGTATTATTTTTCAAATACGCTTTTTGTTGTGATAGTGTAGCAGAATAAGCATTAATATCATATCGATACACTTGTGGTAAAATAAGATCTACCCATCCACTGTCTACCCAAGTAGGCCAATCCTGTAAATATTCATTTAAACTAAATGGATAAACACTAGGCGCCATACTTACAATTAACTTAGGCTTGATTGCTTTTAGTTCTTTATTGATTTTTTTCATGTAACTATTCAATAAACCTGCTCTCCATTTTACCCAATTGGCATCTGTACTAGTCGTTGGCGGATTAGTTCCCCCATATGCAGCCTTATATAAAGAAATTGTGTAGACATCATATCCTCCAGTTGAGGGCAAGGCGGGTAATCGATCATCTCCTTGGATGCCATCAATATCATAATTAGTTGTCACTTCCTTCATTAAATTCATTAAAAACATTTGAACTTCAGGATCAAAAGCATTTAGCCACTCAAAATTATTTTTTGAAACTAATGCTCCATTAATATCCTTTGCAGCCCAATTAGGTTTCGCCTTAATAATGGCACCGCCATTTTGCCCGTAAGATGAAGCAAATCCATATTCAAACCATGCATGTACCTTTAAGCCTGCAGCATGACCTTCATCTATAATTTCCTTTAAAGGGTCTCTTCCTGAAAATGTTTCTAAAATAGATACGCCTAATAAGTTTTGCATCACCTGACTTGGGTAAGTCGTACGTGCATTATTATATACGACAACAAATAAGTTATTGATCCCTGCAATTTTACAATTAGTAACAGTTTGCTTTATATTTTCTTTACTATTTAAAGCAGTACTGGCAGTTGTAGTGATCCATACACCTCTTAATGCACTGGGATCAAAACTGGGCGTTGTTATTGTAACAGGAGGCGTAATTGTAGTTTTTGAAACAGACCCTTTTGAACACCCATTCAAAAATATTAGTGTAACTAACAAATTAAACAAAAGTGTTATTTTAAAAAGCAACCTCTGTTTCATAGAATTTTCAATTTTTAACAACCCTTTTTATATCATGAAAGGCTGGTAATGACCAGCCTTTCATGATATAAAAATAACAATAAATTTATTTAGTGAATTTACCATCCAGTGTTTTGTATGAGATTTTTATTTTTATCCAATTCACCTTGTGGAATAGGCCATAATAAATGTTTTGCTTGGGTTAATCTTGTTTGGTTTCTAGGATTAATCCTTAAAGAAACACTAGTGGTGTAAATAGGTATTTCATTTGTTGTGAAAGTAGGTATCCCTGGAGAAACAGCTGGATCTTTTGCAACTCCATATAAAGCACCATTCACCGCTTCATTATAAATTCCCCACCTTGTCAAATCATTCCAACGATGCCCCTCCAATGCCAACTCAACTGCACGTTCTCTTCTAACAAGCTGTCTTAATTCAGATTGCGTAGTTAATGTAGTTGCAGGTTGTGAAGCACGAGCTCTAACTTTATTAATAGCATCATTCACGGTAGCATCAATTTGATTTAATTCAATTTTGGCTTCCGCATACATTAGCAAAATGTCAGCATAGCGTAATAAAATATACCCCTGTTTACCAGCAAAAGCATTTTGATTAGGATCCAAATATTTACTCCAACAATATCCAACCCCACCTACAGCACCAGTTGATCCATATTGCCAAACACTATTAGCTGAACTAATAAAATCAGGATTACCAGCTACTTTAACAAATGCACTGGTACTCCAGTTATACCTGAAAATAGTATCGGAATAGATATTATAAATAATTCTTTGTTTGGGATTTTGATAAGGCAAGGAAACATTTACACCAGTAGCAACTTCCATGGTATCATAAGGAAGATATGCGGTCCACTTTAACCTTCTATCTCTATTTTTTCCTGGATTTTTGGGATCATATAACGGAGATTGATCAATTCTTTTACCATCAGTACATTCAAATCTATCAATCATTGCTTGTGTCGGAAAATTATTACCAGAAGTCCCTAACACTTGCCTTGGCAATAAGCCAATGGGTAGATAACTTAAAGGACTCGCATTATCTTGAGGAAGTTGCGTCATAAACATAATTTCATTTCCTGTGTTTGAAGTTTGACCAGATAGGTTAAATAAATTTAAAAAAGTAGGATTTAAATTATATGCGCCTAAATCCATCACCGCTTTACTTGCAGCTGCTGCAGTTGCATGGTCTTTAATCAATAAGGCGATTTTCGCTTTGAACCCATATGCAGTACCTTTATTAACCCTTCCTCGGTCATTTAAATTTGGAAGCCCTGACCAAGCTTCATCTAAATCCTTATATAAATCTTTTGCAATTTCAGATTTTGATTTTCTAGTTTGCGTTTCGTATTCAGCAGGATCTAATGGTTTTGTAAAAAAAGGTACATCTCCAAACCAAGACATCAAATAATAATAAGAAACTGCTCTTAATACTAAGGCTTCGCTCCGCATTCTAGCATAAGCAGTTGCTGAAGTATTTGCTTTGCCAATAGTCATACCTTCTAAAAATGAATTCGCCCTAGCGATGGTTGCGTATGCATTACTCCAAGCTGAAGTAGTTATACCATTGCCAATTAAAAATGGACCATTATCGCCCAAAACCATTAAGTCTTCTTGATCACTTCCTTTCCGTGACATGCCTAAATCAGTGGCTGACTCAATTCTTTTTAGCAATGGCGTATTTGTAGTACCATAATTCCAAAGTGCATAACTATATACACCCGTTAATCCTAACTTTATTTCAGATTCATTTGTTAAAAAATTAGTCGATGAAATAGAATCAAGTGGTTGTCGGTCCAAAAATTTTTGACAGCCACTTAAAACAGTTCCAACTAAAATTATATACATCAGCTTTTTCATATTTAACTTTTTTTTGTAATTAAAAATTGATGTTAATACCGCCTGTAATTGTTTTCATCAATGGATAAAACTCAGCGTTTTGATTATTAATTTCCGGATCATACCCTTCCCAGAATTTTGTAAAAGTGTATAAATTCTGCCCACTAACAAATATTTTAGCAGAACTTATTTTTAATTTTCTAGTAATGGCATCTGGAAGACGATAGGATAAGTTTATATTTTTCAAACGTAAATAAGCAGCATCCGTAATCCAAAACGAGCTTGTGGTGCCATTCACGCCAATTGCTGGTAATAATCTAGGAAATTTCGCATTAGGGTTGGTCGGTGTCCAGTAATCCTTATGCGATTCCAATACACCTGGTATAAAATCAGCAGCATAAAAAGGATAAGCACCAGTTCCTGTTAAATAATTTTCTCTTTTCCCTACGCCTTGGAAAAATAAGCTTAGATCAAAATTACTATAACTAAAATTCATGTTGAAGCTATACTCATATTTAGGAAAATTATTTCCAATAAAAGTTCGGTCAGTTGCATCCACCTTTCCATCATTGTTTATATCTGCATATTTAATATCACCTGGCTTAGGAACAAAAAAGTGTGTAGGAGAAGCAGCAATATCAGCATCGGATTGAAAATAACCAAGTGCTTTGTATCCGAAATACGAATACAATGGTTGACCGACAGTGGTTCTAACCGAGCCCCCATCCAAATATGGTACCCCAGGCAAACTTGTTACATTATTCGTCACATCAGAAACTAATGCAGTAATATTTACACCCAATTTACCAATTTTTGTTTTATAATTAACCGTTAATTCCCATCCTTTATTTTCCATTGTTCCCGCATTAATATAGGGAGAATTCATAGAAACATAAGTTGGAATTGGCCTAACTAACAAAATATCACTAATTTCTCTAATAAAATAATCTGCTGTTACACTAAAATGTTTTGTAAAAGTCAAGTCGATTCCGATATTCTTTTGAGTTGACTTTTCCCAGGTGATATTAGGATTAGGCGCGTCCAAAAGTGCATAGCCCACATTTGTAATACCGTTAAAATAAGCATTCGATCCAGTGGTATAATTTGCGGAAAATGGATATATACTTGAAATTGATTGATTACCTAAAGAACCATAGGAAGCCCGTACCTTCCCAAATGCAATATATTTACTAAGTCCCTCAAATATTTTTTCTTTGGTAAAAATCCAACCTGCAGATGCAGAAGGGAAAAAACCCCATTGTTTATCACTTGCTTGAGAGAATCTTGAGGAACCATCATAACGTCCGTTAACTTCAAGTAAATATTTTTGATTGTAATTGTAATTAATTCTACTATAAAACCCAGCAATTGCCGTTTCATAAGCACCCCCAGCATTATTTCTATTATTCGTACCCAAATTCAAATAAGGCAAATTTTGATTAGTGAAATCAGTTCTTGAGGCATTGATACCTCTATAAGTAAATTGTTCAGATTGTGCACCTACTAATACTTTTAAATTATGATCTTTATATTGTCCTGTATAAGTAGTTTGTGCTAAAAAAGTACTTCTAACATTTGTTGAATAGGACTCACTTAAGCTATTTGTTCCAGGCCATACACCAACATAATCGTAACTATTTGCAGCAACATTAGGCTGGTATATATCTACATTCTTTACTAGAGTTTTAGTATTTGGTATCCATAATTCTCTTGCAGTAAAAGCCTCCACTTCAATATTTTTTATAGGATTATAAATGAAACCTATCTTGCTTAATAAGCTATTAGTAATCAGTTCCGTTGTTCCTGCAGCCTCCGCTTGCGCAAGTGGGTTTCTATTATTACTTTGGCCAGCATTACCATACATGCCCTCACCAAATTTTGCAGCCCCAATTGGGATAATTCCAATAGCTTGTCTAATTATAAAATCAGCAGAGGTAGTAGATGGGCTAGTCGTTCTATTTTCTGTATAATTAAAAACTCCTTTTATGGAAAATTTATTACTAATTTTTAAATCAGGATTTACTCTAATATCTGTTCTTTTAAAATTTGTATTAGGTATAATCCCCTTCTGGTCCATAAAGGTCAATGATGTAAACATGCTTAATTTTTCACCACCAGCATTAACAGTAACATTATGATTTTGCATTAAACCTGAATTAACAAATAATAATTTTACCCAATCATTATCAATTACATCCATATTATTTGGGGCCGTAGTACTATATTTATCTATCAATGCTTGTGCATATAAAAAAGCAGCAGGATTACCTGTACTATTTTGTTGTGCAACATTACTTAATTTCATAAAATCAACTGCACTTGCTCTTTTAGGAATATCCGTAGCAGATTGTTTAGTGAAATAACTATTAAAGGATAATTGCAAACCTTTTGTAGTTGCTCTTTTTGTAGTAACAAGAACAACCCCATTGGCAGCTCTAGCCCCATAAACCGCAGTTGATGCTGCATCTTTTAAAATTGAAATGGTTTCAATAGCATTTGGATCAATATTATCTAAGCTTGATACTACTCCATCGATCAATATTAAAGGGCCTTGGCCAGCATAAATTGAACTCAACCCTCTAATGTTAATAGTTGCGCCATCCGCTCCTGGTCTTCCAGATTGCTGCGTAACAGTAACACCAGGCGCAAGCCCTTGTAGTAAGTTACTTGATGTAGCTACTTGCCTTTTAGTTAAATCCTCATTTTTTAATGTCACAACTGATCCAGTTAAATTAACTTTTTTCTGAGTACCAAAACCTACCACTACAACCTCGTTTAATTCAGCAAATTTTAAATCTAAAACAACATTTATAGCACCTTCAACACCCACATCAATGGTTTTTGTTTCAACACCAATACCTGAAAAGGATATTTTGGTTCCCCTTTTTGCCTGGATTGAAAATTGTCCATCAACATTAGTCAAAGCTTTATTTTTTGATTCAAGAGATGTAACGGTAATACCTTCTAAAGGCTTACCAGTGGGGTCTTTAACTTGTCCTTTATAAATTTGTACTTGTCCAAAGATTGACAAAGAACAAATCATAAGGAAAACAAAGACCGACAACACTTTCGTTATTTTCATAAATATTTATTTGATTTTTTAAGTAGCTTAATATTTAATAATGATGTAACATATCGACACAACTTAATAATATTTTTTATTATTTAAAAGATTCTTTAAGTATTTTTTTAGTATCTATGGTATATAATTACAACTACTTAATAGACAATTAGTTATAATTATATATTTTTTAATGTATTACTGACAAGGTAAAGCGCTCTTGGAATATGAAAACAGCCCTTCCATTTCCCACCCTTTAATGATAATAAAACATGCCCTTCTCTATTTAAATATCCAAACCATTCCCCATATTCTAAATCCTTGAAATGGCTCCAAGTATAATCATGGATGCGTTTGAACCATTCTACACATCTAGGATCACGAGTTAAATCATAGCCTTTTGCTAATGCAACAAGGGCTTCAACATGAACCCACCATAATTTTTGATCCCACTCAAGCTGTTGTAATGGCCTGTCCTTACAATCTTTAAAGTAAAAAATTCCTCCATATAATTTATCCCAACCAAAATCCAATGTTTTGAATATTATATCCAAAGCCTTCCCAATTAATTCGTCATTTTTTAATCGCTTACCTAAATCCATGATAAACCACATTGCCTCAATAGAATGACCAGGATTAACTAATCTGCCGTCAAAACTATCAGAACTACTTCCATCAGGAAAAACATTTTCTAATATTAAACCTAATTCAGGTTGGTAAAATACATTCATTACTTCATCTATAATGCTAGGAATAAACTCATCCACTCTTTCTTTACCTAATATTGGTTCTAATTCTAAGGCTAGGTTGCACAAAATCATTGGCAAACTAAAATTCTTTAAATCTCTAGTTCCTGGGAATTGTTTATTATATTTTCCTTTTGGATTATTTTTTCTATAAATAATATTTTCAAAAGTATCAATTGCAATTTTTTTCCATTCAGGAACTGGATCAATTTTATATAATGCAGCAAACCCCATTGTAGCAAAACAATCACTAAATATATTATATGGCTGCAATAAAGGTTGCCCTTTTTGTGTTAATGAGAAGTACCAATTACCTTTTTCGTCTCTACCATATTTTTGCAGGAATTCTGCACCATGTAATGCCATTTTTAACCATTCTGGATTAGCTTCTACATTTTTATACATGAAACTAAAGCACCAAATTTGCCTGGCTTGCAACCAAACAAATTTATCAGTATCATAAACCTTTCCTTTTTGATCTAAACAAGTAAAAAAACCACCAAACTGTTGGTCAATACTATGATTTAACCAGAATGGCAGAATATTCTTTGTTAATTCTTCATGGTATTGCATTGCGAATGAATGCATTATATGATCATTCGATATTGAAATTTGAGGCGTATCCATACAATTTTATCAGGTATTAATGATTATTAGAGGTCTAAATTATTATATTTTTTAATATTATAAGCAAACTTATTAATTCTTTTTATTAATTAGAAAGAAAATATGAATAAAACAAGGAAGATGTATTATTTTTAAAATATGACGAAATCCCAATTATTTTCAGATGTTTTTGATGAGAACCAGTCCTCAGGGGTCGCGCTTAAAAACAAAGAATTAAAGAAAATTATATTTAACTTTTTAGATAAGGTTGATACTAGTTCTATTACCGAATTAAGTAAAGAACTCAATATTAGTGTCCCAAAGACAACTAGTTTGATTAATGAACTGATAAAAAACGAATTAATTAAGGACGAAGGTAAGGTTGAATCTACAGGTGGTCGAAAAGCAAATATGTATGGATTAGTGCCTGATGCTTGCTTTTTTTTGGGGGTAGATATTAAAAAATATTATATCAATATAGGTTTACTAAATTTTAAAAAACAATTAGTAAATCAAAAAAATAGAATTGCTTTTAAATTAGAAAACACGCCTGAATCATTACAGAAACTACTATTAATCATTCGAACTTTTATTAAAGATCTTCCTACCAAAATTAAAAAGGATAAGATACTATCAATGGGGATAAACCTATCTGGTAGAATTAATAATACTAATGGTTATTCGTATAGTTTTTTTCATTTTCAAGAAGAACCACTTTCAACTTATATTGAAAATCAAATAGGAATTAGAACCTACCTAGAAAATGATTCAAGAGCGATGGCAGTAGGTGAATTTTATGTAGGTGATATCACCAATGAAAAGAATGTACTTTTTGTCAATGTTGACTATGGTATTGGAATGGGTATATTTATTGACGGGAAAATTTACTATGGAAAATCTGGCTTTAGTGGGGAATTTGGTCATACCCCAGTTTTCAATAATGAAATAATATGTCATTGTGGGAAAAAGGGTTGTTTAGAAACAGAAGCATCCGGTTCAGCAATTATTCGATTACTTCATGAAAAAATAAATGAAGGTTCAACAACATCTTTATTAAAAAGGCATAAGAATATTACAGATATTACGTTGACCGATATAATTCAAGCAGCTAAGCAAGAGGATACATTATGCATAGAATTACTCGCAGAAATTGGAGAGAAATTAGGAAGAGGTTTGGCAATGCTTATTAATATTTTCAATCCTGAATTAATAATTTTGGGTGGAACCTTATCAGAAACAGATGACTACCTCAGATTACCCGTCAAAAGTGCAATTAATAAATATTCATTAAGTTTAGTCAATACTGATACACAATTAAAAATTTCTAAACTTGGAGAAAAGGCAGGTTATTTAGGCGCCTGTTTACTAGCGAGAAATAAGATATTTTCTGAAAGAGAAATTTCACAAAAATCTCATAAAAAAGAATTTAACTAATAATTGCTTTTTATATATCAAAAAAATCCTTTCAACTTCGTTGAAAGGATTTGTGGCCTCGCCAAGCCTGCCAGTCCCGATGCTCGGGACTGTCTGCTTCCCGTACTGGACTAACCCAAACCTTTTCAACAGACCCG
>JAURIP010000184.1 GCA_030832695.1 Sediminibacterium sp.
CCAAATTTACCAAATCCAGAATTACCTCTTCTTATATATGGACCATAAATATTAGTTGAAGTTGCATAGTGCGAACCTGCTGATAAATAATAAACGCCATTGTATTTATGTAAATTGGGCTTATCGTTAGCAGATAAAACATCTTCCGTACCAGTAAATATTATTTTTCTTGGCGGTTCCGCTAATGAAATCATATCCTCATTCAGCTTTGCAATATAATATCCTAATTTAGGATCATCATCTCGATGATGTCCAAATGCGATATACGCAGTTTTTTGAATATCATCATCCATTAATATAGTAGGGTCATATTCCTTTGAGGTTGTCAGCCCTGTATCTAAAAGTGGCTTCCCTAAAGCATCTTTGAAAGGCCCAATTGGACTTTCCGAAACCATTACCCCAGTTGAAATATTTTTATTTGAAAAATAAAAATAATATTTACCATTACGCCAACCCATATCAGTAGCCCAGCAATCAGTGGATTTACCCATATAAGTTTCAGTAGGCAAAATTGTTCTTTCATGTTTCCAATGAAGTAGGTCATTCGTAGACCATATATGCCAATCAGGCATTATAAATCGCCCTTTAGCGAGTGAATCTAAGTCACGTGTACTGTATAAATAGGGTTTGCCATTAAAAATAAAGATATGCGGATCTGCCATTCCAACATAAGGAACTATTGGGTTCCCATTTTGATAGCCATTATCAAAAGTTTGTTTTTGTGCATTGCTATTAATTACTATACTAAAAATGATGATGCAATTAATTAAATAAAAATATCTTTTCATGATTTTAAATTAACATTAAAATATTTGAGAGGCTATCTAGTAATTTTATTTACTTAATTCAATGGTATGTTTGCCACCTAAAAGATGATTAATTTTGTATGCACCATCAACGAATGGTAGGTTCATTTTTTTGCCATCTACCTTAAGTGTAGTATTTGAATAATTGGACCGAATGTCAAACATCGCAACAGTTCCACTAGGTATGGATAATTGATAAACTTCCTTATCTGCATCATGGCGATAATCAATCGTAACTTCGCCTTTTATTAAATTCGTTTTCAGCTTTGCAAACTGCAAATTGGCTAATTGTGGTTTTATTGAAATGGTGTCAGCCCCTGGGCTTAAAGGTTCTACACCCATTAATTTTCTAACGATGATATTTGCTGGCGCAGCTCCCCAAGCATGATTTAAATCAAGGTTAGGCTTATATATTTTATCCCAGGCTTCCATCGAAATGGTCGACCCAGTTTTAATCATATTATACCAGCTTCTTTGATCAGTTGCCGTTAATAATTCAAGCGCATATTTTGCTTCACCTGCATCATATAGTGCATCTAATAAAAATTGTGACCCATAAACACTACAAGCCATTTTTTTTGACTTAATATATGTTATCACTGAAGCCATATTCTGTTTAGATACCAATCCAAAGGCGAGTGCGAACATATTTCCATGTAATGAAACATGCGTTGTTGTATCACCATCTTTAACTAAACCAGTAGCTGGGTCAACAAATATTTTTTGAAAGGACTCATACGCCTGTTTGGCCTTTTGACTATATAATTGGGCATCAGCGTTATTGCCAACAAGCAAAGCCATTTGGCTCATTAATAATAAATTTTTATAATAAAAAGCATTTACTACTGTATTATAATTACAAAACACAAATCCATCTCTTTCTACGAGTGGCCAATCCACAATATCTTTTAAATCTTGCTTACCATCAAATGCTTTGGTAATATGGATGGTTTCCAAAAATTCTTTGGTTTGTTTTTGTTCAAGTGTACTAATAAGGCCATCTTTTCTGGCGAGTGGCATTAATATTTTTTGTTGAAGCTCCCTATAGTATTTTTGAATAAAGCTTTTATCGCCAGTATATATATAATCATTCCAGGCCATCAATACATTTTGCAAACTCCATTCCGTAGGCCATGTTGGATAAAAAATTAAGTAATCCATACTTCTTCTAGCAATATTGTATTCGGCATCTACTGCATAATGTGACAATTGATTAATCAAGGCATCAGCTTCATACGGAATTCGTTCCCGATCACCATCAACATAAAATCCAGAAAAACTAGTTGCCTTAATTGAGTATTTACATAATTCCCATACCTTATTCAATACAGTATCGCTAGAAACAAAATCAGCTGCATCATTGTTAAATGGATAAAAAATAATTTTTCGTTGTATCGACGAAGCATTCATACTGCCAGCAAAGCCGGAAATTCGAACATACCTAAAAGGGAATACTTCCCCTATATAGGCTGGCATTTGAATTGGATTACGGCTATTCCTTTTAACATCAATAGGCCATTTTATGGTATAATTTTGTTCTCCTTTTTGAACATATAGCCCTATTTTTTTATATCGAATATTGGGACTAGATTTTAAAAAATCACCTGAATTTGTCAATGCTTCGGCAACTTCAATGTATATACTATCTGATTTGTCACTATTTAAATGTAATTGCAATTGACTAAAAGCATCCTTACCAAAATCAATAAAATATTCACCTTTAGTTTGTTTTAGAAATTTTATAGGAGATTGTATCTCTACGGCCAATGGCGCATGTGCACCAAAATTAACTGTATCAGATGCTGCTAAATAAAATGCAGTGGGTGGGGAAAATGCAGTTGCTACTCCCAGTTCGTTCCACTGCTGTACTTTCCAATAATATACATTTCCAGTAACTAAGGGCTTGCCTGCAAATACCACAGGATGTTGGCTGCCAATTTGTTTTTTTGAATCCCAAATATCTCCAATATTATTATTTAAATTTTGCAAGTTGGAGGCAACCAAAACACGCCAAGCAGTCACTTTAGTAATATTTTTTGCATTTAACCAATCAAAATGTGGCTGCGTGTTAAATACTTTAGCAAATTGGTAATTTGTATTGTTAACGATGTCTTGTGAAAGTGAAATATTTACGGGCAACCCACTACTGCTAACCTTACCAGTATTTAATAAAAGGTCCGTTCGCAACTCTGATGGCGAAAAAATATTTTGACTATGTGTATTGGAAACAAATAAAATAGTAAAAACAACAACGATTGCTTTTTTCATATTATACAACATTTTAAATTTTATAGTACAATGGTATACTTAAGGTATGGGCAAAACAATATCCCTTTCTTTCATTGTTGAAATAAAGGGATAAAGCCTTAGTTTTATCTACTAAGAGAATATACAAATGGATTAAATTTTATAACGTATAGCGCAATATACTTATGACAGCAGATCCGGCAGCATTAATTGAATTAACAAAAATATATGCTCTATACTTTTTATCTGTTGTTTCAACCCAAACACCCGATTCTGCTCTAAGTCCTAGCGCGTAATTAGGCATATCTACCATATCTAATTGCTGAAAATCAATATCATCAATATAAATACCAAACTGAAGATTTGCTAAATTACGATCCTGTAAACCAAATACTTTTCTCAATTTTGTACTTCTATTTACGCCTGTTGGAAGTGTCACCCCAGGAAGATATGCAGCATCCGATGCTGGTGATACTAGTGCATGCGTAAAAGTGGTAGGCGCAGCTCTATACAAATAAACCAAATCAATTTTCCCGGCATTCGTAGCAGCTGCAGCTGCATTATACACCGCCATGTTCTCAATTGAAATATAAGCATTCGCTCCGTTGGATACCGCTAAGTTTTTCACAATATCCATCTTAGAAACAGTATATGGTCCCATTTTATAAAAGGCTGTTTTTCCATCACTACTATTGGCTGTAAAAGTAAATGAAACTGTTTTTCCGCGCGCTTCCTCAGGAATTACATAATAATATCTAAGTGTAGCAGCACTTGTATCAACAGTAAAATTCATCTTAGTTAGTTTATCCGCATTCGATGACGGTGAACCCACTATAACTGGCACATCAACGCCACTCGTATTTGTATAAAATGATCTGTGTTCTAAGTAGGTGCCTGTAGTGCCAGCATAGTTTGCTTCCACTTGTGCAGAAACCAACTTGCCATTTAACTTTGGCAAAGCCATTGCATAAGCAAATTCCAATGGCAAGCCAACAATACTTGGACCAATGGTTCTTTTGATACAATCATTGGTCAGTTGAGTTACAGGATCTGGTATGGTATATTCCTGTTTTGTACATCCCAACAAGGATGTCAACATTATTAAAATCAGCACAGGAAATTGAATTTTTTTATTACGCATCGCAAATATTTTTAATGG
>JAURIP010000221.1 GCA_030832695.1 Sediminibacterium sp.
GTAATACATCCCAAGGATGTGGTGTTAATTGTTTTAAACCTAAGCTGATACGTTTTTTGTCATCATCAAAGTCTAATACAACCACTTGAATTTTCTGATCCAATTTAACCACTTCACTTGGATGAGAAATTCTACCCCATGAAATATCAGTGATGTATAATAAACCATCTAATCCACCTAAGTCCATGAATGCACCAAAGTCAGTGATGTTTTTAACAACACCTTCTAACACCTGGCCTTTCTCTAACTTACTCATGATTTCAGCACGTTGTGCTTCAATATCACTTTCAATTAATGCTTTATGTGATACAACGGCATTCTTAATTGTTTCGTTAATCTTAACAACTTTGAACTCCATTGTTTTTCCTACGAATTGATCATAATCAGTAACTGGTTTAACATCAATTTGAGAACCTGGTAAGAAAGTTTCCATACCAAATACATCAACGATCAAACCACCTTTTGTTTTGCTTGTAACTAAACCAGTAACAACTTCACCAGTTTTATGTACTTCCATAATTCTTTCCCAAGCACGATAAATACGCGCTGACTTACGGCTTAAGTGAAGATTACCATCACGGTCTTCTTTTTCTACTACCATTACTTCAACGGTATCACCCGTTTTAACACCATTGGTGTCACGGAATTCATTCAATGAAACTAATCCGTCACTTTTAAATCCAATGTTTACAACAACATCAGTTTTAGTTAAAGCAACAACTAATCCATTCATAATTTGACCATCAGCAATTTGAACGAAAGTGTTATCATACACTTTGTCATACTTTAGTCTTTCAGCTTCAGCATAATGACTTACGTTACGTTTGTCAACGCTCCAATCAAAATCATCATGGGCTGTTATAATTTGTTCAGGTGCTTTTGGTGTCGCAGTTGCTTCAACAGCTATAGCGCCGTCGAATTCCTGTGCGTCTGCGTTTAGGTTTTTAATAAAAAATTTCATATAAAACCGGCGTTTTTAAACCGGACGGCAAAGGTAGGCGAAAAGATGGAAAAAAAGATGGAATTTGGCCTAAAAAATAGCGGAAGATAAAATATAACTTATTGATTATCAATATCAAAAAACAAAAATTTCGGACGCGCTTTTATCCGTTTATACAAAGGCGCTCATATGTTCAGCGGCAAGCCAACCGGAGGTCCAGGCATGTTGAAAATTAAAGCCCCCTGTAATGCCATCCACATCCATCATTTCGCCTGCAAAATGTAGTCCAGGAATCAGTTTACTTTCCATGGTCATCGCTTCAATTTCAGCTAAATCAACGCCGCCACAAGTAACGAACTCTTCTTTAAAAGTAGTTTTACCTTTTACTTGCAAATTAGTTCTAGTGAGTAGTTGAATGAGTTGTTGTTGATTTGCACTTTTTAAATCAGCCCATTTTGTATTGAGTGGAACGCCTGCTTGTTGCAATAAAAATTGCCACAAGCGTTGTGGTAAATTAAAAGGATTTTTGGTGCCGATTTCACGACGACCTAAATCCATTCTTAAATTAATCCACTCCATTTTTAATGTTGCTTCATTATATTCGGGTGTCCAGTTAATAATAATTTCGCCTTCATAATTATCATTCGCTAACTCGCGCGCGCACCATGCAGATAATTTAATTGCGGCTGGTCCACTGATTCCCCAATGGGTAATTAATAAAGGTCCCTTTTCAATATTTTTTACACCCTTCCATTGTATGGTTGCATTGTCCACTGCAACGCCCATCAATGCAGTTATATTTTTATCAACAATATTAAATGTAAATAAAGATGGAACTGGATCCACAATCGTATGTCCAAAACTAGTGAGCCATGGTAATTTATCTGCCTTTAACATACCGCCTGTTGCTAAGCAAACTGCATCCGCCTCCGTATTGGGCTTTCCTTGTAAATGAATCGTAAATTTTCGAGTCTGCGAATTGTTTGTGTTACTTACAATAGCAAGAACCTCATGCTGGGTTAACACTTGAATTTTATACTGTTGTATTTTTCTTAAAAAACAATCGATAATGGTTTCTGAATTATTGGTGGTTGGAAACATTCTGCCATCCTTCTCTGTATGCAACTCCACCCCATTTTTTGCAAACCATTGAATGGTATTTCTGGTCGCAAATTGGTAAAAAGATTTTTTTAAAAATCGCTGGCCTCTTGGATATTTTTTTAATAGCATTTCAATCTCAGGGCAGGCATGCGTTACGTTACAACGTCCGCCACCACTAACTCTTACCTTTGATAATAACTTGGTTGATTTTTCTAAAATTTTAATCTCCCATTCCGGATGTAGTTCAGCCAAATGGATGGCACAAAAAAATCCAGCGGCACCCCCACCGACTATGACTATTTGTTTATTTTCCATGCGATTATTAATTTGGAAATGGGGTGTCTAAATATAAACTAACTTAATGCTACTATTCATAGTTTAACTAATAATAAGAGCTATTCAAATTTGAATTCATTTTTTCAGCAGCTTCAATGATACTAAAATCAGAAAGGATCAACGCTTCTTTGTCCTTCACGCAAATGTCATGTTCAAAGTGAACCGACATTTTACCATCCTGTGTTTTCACTGTCCAACCGTCTTCCTCTGTAAACACTTTATGTGTACCCATATTAATCATGGGCTCAATTGCCAAAACTAAATTTTCTTTCATCTTTAATCCAGTACCTCTTTTACCATAATTTGGTACTTGGGGATCCTCATGTAATGATTTACCTAATCCATGTCCTACTAATTCTCGTACTACGCCATATCCATGTATTTTTTCCGTATGTTCTTGAATTGCAAAACTGATGTCCCCTATTCGATTATTTACAATTGCCTTTTCAATCCCTTTGTACAAGGACTCCTTGGTCACTTTTACTAATTGTAAAATATCCGGTGCTACATCACCTAAAATAAAAGTATATGCATGATCTCCATGCCAACCATTTAACACAACCCCTAAATCAATCGATACAATATCCCCTTCCTTCAATGGCGTTTTATTTGGAAATCCATGCACCACCACATCATTTACGGATGCGCATATATTATGCGGATAGCCATGGTAATTGTAAAATGAAAGTGTTGCATTATGATCCTTAACAAATTGCATACAAAACTGATCAACGTCCAATGTGGACATACCAGGCTTTAATATAGTTGCGACTTGCGTTAAGGTTTTACTTACCAACAACGCAGCTTCCTGCATTAACTTTACCTGATCCTCTGTTTTTATATGCACCATAGATTGAGCTTGTCTTAAAACGAAACAAACCTGCCTTTAATGGACAGGTTTGTAAAGATAAATATTTTTAAAGTAACCAATAGCCTAAATAGGCGAATTGGTCATTGGATTACGTCCTTGAACACGTCCTGAATTCATTAATCCATCATATTGACGCATCAATAAATAGGTTTCAATTTGCTGTAAAGTATCTAATACAACACCTAAATCAATCGATACAATATCTCCCTCCTTCAATGGCGTTTTATTTGGAAATCCATGTACGACCACATCATTTACGGATGCGCATATATTATGTGGATAGCCATGGTAATTGTAAAATGAAAGTGTTGCATTATGATCCTTAACAAATTGCA
>JAURIP010000123.1 GCA_030832695.1 Sediminibacterium sp.
CTATTTTTACTTTGTTCAATATTTTCTTTGGTACATTCTAAAATATAGTGATCAATTAATTCACTTGCTGATGGATTGTATTTTAATCCAATTAAGTTGGCGCGTAAAGCTTCGTCAATACTATTAAAGTGAACACATAATAATCCAATTTCTTTTTCAGGTAAAGGGCTTAAGTGCAATTTAATTTCTGTGATAAATGCGAGCGTACCTTCAGATCCAGCAATGAGTGAACAAAAATTAAAATCTTCACCGCCGGCTGTAAATGGCGCCATATCTACTAATACATCAATTGCATATCCCGTATTTCTTCGTTCCACTGATTTTTTAGGGAACTCTTTTTTTATTTCAACCTGGTTGTCGTAATTGCTTAACATGCTTCGCATGCTTTTATATATCGCGCCCTCCAATGTGGCTAATTCACATTTAGTATGAAAATCATCCAATGATATTGCCTTAAAAACAACCTCAGTACCATCACTTAAAAAAGCAGTTACTTCCATTAAATGTTCGCGCGTACTTCGATAGATGACCGAATTTGATCCACAGGAATTATTTCCAACCATGCCACCCATCATAGCTCTATTCGCAGTGGAAGTTTCTGGTCCAAAATACAACCCATGTGGGTGTAAAAATAAATTTAACTCGTCTCTAATGACACCCGGCTGCACACGAACCCAGGATGCTTCTTCGTTTAATTCAATGATTTTTGTAAAATGTTTTGATACATCTACTATTATCCCATTTCCTACCACCTGTCCTGCTAGTGATGTGCCTGCAGTTCGGGGAATCAAATTTGTTTTATTCTCTTTGGCGAACTGAATTAAAGTTTGAATATCATCCTTTGTTTTTGGAATGGCAACCGCTAATGGCATTTCACGATAAGCCGATGCATCTGTTGCATAAAGCGTTCGAATGGTGGTATCATCGTATAATTCGCCTTGTAATTGTGTAGCTAGTTTTTGTAGTTTGCCCTTCATTTCCCTAATTGATAATGTAGTCGATAGTATGATGACAAATTTACTTATTTATTGTTTATCCTGTAAAGGAAAAGCCCAAACTTAATTAGTAAGTTTGGGCTTTAGCCATTGTATTGCCTATATGTTTCAACAAGCGTAAATTTTTAATTAAGTCCCTTCCTATTTTATCCAAACTGCACCAACACCAGCCTCCCACAATTGCTTATTTAAAGCGGGAAGCAGGTTATTTTTTAGGTCAAGGCCTCTTGCTTTTAAAGCCTCCCATTTAGGCGTATATTCTTTTAATAAATCAAGTACTGGTTGATTTACTCTTGGAATATCACTTTCGTTTTGATTGACCATAAACATATATTCTGCAGTAAACTTATTTGGGAAATTTTCAACATCATCATAAGCAGTTGATTTGCGTTGTATCATATCCTCATCCCAAGCTTTTAATTGCTTAACCAATCCTTCGCCTGCCGCTTTTACTGCACTGTATTTGCTATCTGAAGATAAATTTTTCAAAACAGCTTCTAATTGATTTTTACTTTCATATAAATCAAGAATCATGGTATGCATGGTAATAACCTCCCCTTCCATTTGCTTCATTAAAGCGTC
The DNA here is from genome assembly GCA_030832695.1 of Sediminibacterium sp. The sequence continues at coordinate 1,578 of JAURIP010000123.1, forward strand.
AAATTCTTTGTAATCATTTTCGCCAACTTGATATAATGGATTGGCTAAAATACTAGCTGTTGTGCTATTTGTTTGCACACCAGCTTTCAATGTAATTGTATAGTTGCCAGGAATTGCTTTGTGACCTCTAAAACTACTTTCAATGAAAACACCTGGAATGCTTGGTATGCTTGGATAACGCATATCCCAAACAAAACGATTTAATCCTTTGTTGGAAGATAGTCTTGGATCCTTTGCATTGCGACGTCCACTAGTTTTATTATCTGTTTCTGTTTTAGAACTAAACTTTCTAACTATATTTCCTGCAGCATCTTTTATTTCCATTGTAACTACTTCGTTTTCTTTTAAAGTAGGAAGTTGATAATAAAGAACGACCCCTGTTGCTGGATTCACACCTTCGAATATTTTACTACCTTTAAATTCGTCATTGTTTTGGTCTAATTCACTATAGCCATTCGCTAAGTAGGCAGTGGTGGGTTGATACAATATAGTATTGGTTGTATCTTTTTTGTATGCTCTAAATAAATTCAAGTCATCTAATATCCAAAATGATCTGCCGGAAGTACTAGCTATTAAATTGTCTTGATGAATACGTAAATCAGTAATGGGGGTATTCGGTAAATTTAATTGAAAAGGCATCCAATTTTTTCCGCCATTTTGTGACATGTAAATTCCAAACTCAGTACCTGCAAATAATAAATCTTTTACTTTGGTATCTTCTCTTATCACTCTTGTAAATGCGTTCCCTGCAATTCCATTGTTAATTTTTGTCCAAGTTTTACCATAGTCCGTTGTTTTATATAATCCAGGCGTATGGTCATCAAATTTATATCTTGTGGTTGCAATATATGCGGTTGCATTATCAAAAGGAGATATTTCAATAGCATTAATCAAACACTCTGCAAGCCCTGCTGGTGTTACATTTTTCCATGTTTTACCGCCATCTTTAGTGATATAAACAAAACCATCATCGCTTCCAGTATAGATAACACCTTTTTCGTTGGGCGACTCAATCACATAACTTAAGGTTCCATAATTTTCAGCGCCTACTGCTTCATTGGTATAAGGCCCGCCCGGCTTTCCTTGTTTGGCTTTTTCATTTCTTGTTAAATCAGGAGAAGCTTCGGTCCAAGTTTTTCCCATATCGGTGGTGCGCAATAAAACTTGTCCGCCATGGTAAAACGTATTGGGTTCATGCTTACTCCATATAATGGGTGCGTTCCAATTGAATCTGTATTTATCATCTTTTGCATCCTTCCCTAAATATTGAATAGGTGCAGCCATGATATTTGTGCTTCCTTTTGATTTGCTGTCAAATACTTCAATGGTTCCTTGATAACTACCTCCTAAAACAAATCTTGGATCATTCGGATCAAATGCTAAAAATGCACTTTCGCCGCCCGCTGATGCACTCCAATGGGTGGTATTAATACCTCCACCAAATGACCTGCTTGCAATTTTTACTGAACTATTATCCTGTTGGCCGCCATATATATTGTAAGGAAATTCATTATCTACATTGATCCGATAAAATTGTGCCGTTGCATAAATATTTTGACTACTCCATGATTTTCCGCCATTAAATGTAACTGCGGCACCGCCATCATCTGCAATAATCATATTATTACTATTGCTTGGATTGATCCATAAGTTATGATAATCGCCATGTGTAGATGAAATATTTTCCCAAGTTTTTCCACCGTCGGTTGATTTTAATGCAGGCGCATTCATTACATATAATGTGTTCTCGATAATTGGATCTGCGAATACTTCTATATAATACCAAGCGCGTCCAATAATACGGTGATCGCTGGTGGCTTGGCTCCAGGTTTTTCCTGCATTTTCAGAAACGTACATACCGCCCGCTTCTTTTGTAAAATCACTTTCAATAAGTGCATAAACTTTTTCTGAGTTTGCACGACTAACAGTAATCGCCATTTTACCCATTTCTTTTGGTAAACCATCCTGCATTTTATTCCAAGTAGCACCCCCATCTGTTGATTTATATAAGGCACTGCCAGGGCCGCCACTCGTTACTTTCCAGGGTGTGCGACCATGCTCCCACATAGCAGCATACAAAATGCTTGGGTTATTCATATCCATGGATAATTCAGCACAACCTGTTTTGTCATCAACAAATAAAACTTTATTCCAAGTAGTACCACCATCTGTTGATTTGTAAATACCGCGATCATTTGAACTGCTATATAAGGAACCCTGCGCTGCAACAAAAACAATATTTGGATTTTTTGGATCCACGACAACACGCGCAATATGATGTGTTGCGTCTAATCCAATTTTTTTCCAAGTTTTTCCAGCATCTGTACTTTTATACATGCCATCGCCATGATGCGTCATCACGCCTCTTACTGCGTGTTCGCCCATGCCCACATACACTACATTTGGATCGCTTTCGGCAACCGCAATACCTCCAACAGTAGAAGTTTTAAAAAATCCATCGGAAATATTATTCCAACTAAGTCCCATATCCTCGGTTTTCCAAAGTCCACCACCGGTGGTACCCATATAATATACCATGGGATTACTAGTAACACCTACTGCGGTATTGGATCTGCCGCCTCTAAAAGGCCCAATGCTTCTCCATTTTACTTGCTTAAATGTTTTATTCAATTCAGCAGTATCTGAATTGCTTTGTGCATTCGCGATAGTTGCGAACAATAATAAAACCAAACTACGGATGAATAACTTTATCATAATAGGAATTTTTAGAAAATGTAGCGAATAAAACTGAGTAGTAATATTACGATTTTTACTGCCTGAAATATAAAAAAGGGCGCTATTTTTTAAAATAGCGCCCTTTTAAAAGGTCTTCTTTTGAGTACTTTGTTATAAAGAGGAGTCTCTTTTTACATTTAGGAAAAAATCCTTAAAATAGTCCCGGTTAAAGTAGTTTGGTATTTTTTCAAAGCAGTAGTTGCAGGACCGGTTGTAACCGACCCGGTAGTAGTAAATACAGAACCATGTGCAGCACAATAAAAACGATTATTATTTGCCTGATATACGATACTTGCTTGCTGATGCGTGCATATTGAACTCACTGCAATTATTTCACCGGAGGTTGTTTTAACAATAATAATATTTGTTGCAGGGTCAACGTAAAATCCGCCATTTGTTTTTAAAGCATCAAAAGGTGATTTACTAATATCAATACTAAAATCAACCGTACTTGTATTATTCCCACCACTACCTGTACCTCCACCTGTATTAGTATTAGTGCTTGGTCCATCTGACTTGGAACAGCTTTGCATACAGCCAAAAATTAATATTGCAGCACCACTTAAACCAACTTGTTCAATAAAATCTTTTCTTTCCATATTTTAAATGTTTGATGTTTATTATTGTATACGCTACCTGTAATTGAATTTAAGCAATAAATTAATCTGAATAATATTTTGTGTAAACTTATTAGTATTTAATAGGCGTGAAATCAAACGGCAGTAAATACCCAATTTTTTCAGACCAGCCCCAATACCCTGATAATAGTAAACTGGTGGGCTCATAGTAGGTGCCGTTTGAATAAACTAATAGCGGCTGTTTCTTTATTAAGGTAATTTCAGACACAATACCTCGACCACTAGAGTTATAAGACCTACTATAATAGGCGGGTGCCACTTTTTTGGTATAAGTTATTTGTAAAAAATTTTTAAAAAATAAAGCAGCGGTATTTTCATTTTCGCCATAGGCAACGCTATCCGCACTTAATAAACCACTGGTGAATTCAAAGCTTACCTTATGTGAGTTATCGTATTTGGTACTGCCATCAATTACTATCGGCTTGCCTCCAATATTAATGGTTTTAACCATCTGCCGA
>JAURIP010000115.1 GCA_030832695.1 Sediminibacterium sp.
AAATACCAAGCTGACGAAAATTTAGCCAATAGCTTATATTTAAATAAGGCGGTAGTCGTTACAGGCAACCTTTTAAGTATTGATAAAAATCAGGAAGGTAAAACCACCTTAGTGCTTGGTCGCGCTGATTCATTCTCCAATGTATCCGTAACCATGATCAGCACCGCACCCATTACCCAAAAAGTTGGCGAATCCATCACCATCAAAGGCCTATGCACCGGCGCCTTAAGCGATGTAGTCATTACAGATGCGGCGGTGGAGTAGGAGGTCAATTTTTAATGACATAACGCTTTGTTCTAACCAACTCAACTTCTTTTGTAATTTCTTTTAATGAAGGAGCGGTTTTTGCATTTGAACGAAGGTTATTTAATACAGAGCGTAAGTTTTTATCTGAAGTCCTTTTAATGGATATCAAATTTTGCTTTTCCATATCTTTTAAAATAATGTCAGCTTTAGGGTTCAATATGTTCACTTGAATGGTGTTCATTAATCAAATTTAAAGATAATTCAGCCAGCTTATTAATTTTGTTTGATTTACTAATATCAATTTGTAATGTACAAGCCTGAGACATTTGATAATCATGTATTAACCTCCCCTTTTTGGGGTACAAATGAATTGAAAACCCAAAAACCGCATCATTAAACCGCTAACTCTGTCGGGAAACCAGTAAAAAGCGACCCGAAAAACCTAAAATTCAGGAGGCTGGATAGGCATCTTCTCCAAGCAAATTCAGCTGTAAAACCTATTATCCGGCCTCCGTAAAAAGCCCCAAAATCGAAGCCAAGTCCGTGCACCCTATTAGCACCCAATAAATTGCGATAAATCATATAGTTTGCTTATTTTTAAGGGTGAGCATTCAGCCCCCGATGCCGCTCAAAAAGCCATTAATTAATCTTCAATTTTAGGTGGATATTAATAATTAGAATATTTTTGTTTTTTACTGATAAACCTTTGTTTTTTAGTCATTTGCATGTCAAAAATGTGACTAAGAAAGGCGAAGCATTATAAAAAAACGTAATATAGAAATTCAATTAATGTATACCCATCCTAATAAAATTCAATTATGCAGCATCTAACCTTCAAAAGAAAAGCGCAATTATTAATCATCTTATCTGCCATTACGCTAACAATGGGTTGTGTAAAGTCGGGATATAATGAGGCGGTGGTGTATAATAGTAATTTTAAAACCGGTGCAACAGATAAATTAACTGGCGCTATCTTATACAAAAACAATGGTGAATATTTAATCGGTCGATATAACAAGAGTGGATTTACAATTAGTTTAGAAAATTTACCAGCCCATCAAGCTATTGAAATTATTGCAGAACCAAGGTTTCATGATAGCTGGGATGGAAATAATAATTATGGAGCCATCGATGGTCCGGATGTTTGGAACATCACAATGGATGGCACTACTGTTTTAAATACAACATTTTCAAACACGCCATGTAATGCCATCTATTGTTTGTATCAATCCTACCCTGCAGATTACGGGTTAATTAATAATCCACCCAAAACAGGTGCTTATATGGATGTAGCAGGTATATGTCATATGGCAGATGTTTTTAAAACATCGGTTTATAAAATAGACAAAACCATAAAGCATAGTGCCTCAAAAGTGACTATAAGCTTTAAGGATTTTTTAGTACAAAAAAATGTTGTCGATCAAATGTGCGATGAATCATGGTCAATGGGAAGTTTAATTATCAAAATAATTAACACACCTGACTAATTGGTTTATCTCATCCATCTGCAAAATATTCATCCAAGTTTTACTACATAAATAATAAATGAAGTTACACTTCCCCACCATTAATCAATTTGTATCATTACTGATATTCAGTATTACCAATGCTGTATTTCAACTAATGGTTATCCCTATATTGGTACATCATATTAATGCTGAAAAACTAGGTGTGTATTTTTTAGCATTGTCTTTTGGATCACTCATCGCCATATTTGTTAACTATGGCACTATGCAAACAAGTATGGTTGAGATCAAAAAGGCGGTAACCATGGAAGATAAAAAAAGAATAATAGCCAATACCATGGCTATGCGATTTATACCCTTGCTTATCGCAATTGTTATTGTATCAACCTTACCCATCTTTATTAAAAATGGGGTTTACTATTTTATGATACTCCCTATGATATTAGCGGAGTTTATCAATCCACAGTTTTATTTAATAGCGACCTATAATATCAACAAGTACACTTTTATCAACTTATTTTTTAGGCTGGCTTTACTGCTATTGATTTATTTAATGCGGGATAGTGCTTATATAATTCAAATCAGTTTACTAGGAACCGGAATAGTCATGTTGCTACTTAATGCTTTTTATTTGAAGAGTATATTTTTCCAAGAGGGCTTATCTGAATATTATCCCACCACCGAAAAGCTACTCGAATTATTAAAAACAAATAGTTTGGTTTTGGGAAATGGATTAACGGTGCATTTGCAACAGTCTTTGTTTTTATTTGCTATCCCATCCTTTGTAACACCATTGTATTTATCGGCCTATGGATTTATTGATAAATTAATTTCTAGTTTTAGGATGTTAGTGAACGCCTATGGGTCAGCGGTGATGCCACATGCTGCAGGCACGCATCAATTGGGATTTAAGGAATGGAAGCGATTAAAAAAACAACAAAATATTTTACTATCCGTTTTTTGTTTATTTAGCGGAAGTATTATGTTTTTTTTCCCGGAACAATTGCTAACCATTTTACTCATGGGAAAGCATGACAATAACTTGGCATTTTTTATGCAAGTGCAACAGCTAATACAATATATCAGTATTGTTCCAATGTTGATTGCCTTAAACGTATTAAATGTGACAGAAATATTTTTAGAAAAAAAATATACCTCCTATTTTGGCGCAGGCGTTTTTATTTTATTTGTTTCCCTATTAAGTATTGATGCATTCCAATTAGGATTAGATGCAAGGTATGTTGGATATTATCCAATGTTAATTGAAGCGGTGGCGCTAGCAACATCATTTTTTATTGTACAACGAATTAGGTTTGCAAAAAATTAAATTATTTTTTATATTCTTTATATTTCCATTTGTTGTAAAAGCGCAAACGGATTTTAGAAATGATAATTATATTCCCACTAAAAACTTATGGGGCGATAGTTCCACATTTGAAACTGTTAAGCTCTATAAAAAAGACAGTATCCAAGTAAGATGGGTTCCATTATTAAATAAATTACAATATGTACAAGCGCATCCCTATAATTGGAATGATGGCGCGATGGTTCCAGCAAAAGGATGGCAACAGTTCATAAGGGCGGGTGTAAATGCACAGTGGAAATTTGTTGAAATACAAATAGCTCCAGAAATGGGACTGGCACAAAATCAATTGTTTGATGGTCTGCCATTAGATGCGGATCAGGTTTTGTGGCGGGACTATTATCGGTTTTATAATTTTATAGAACTGCCAGAGCGCATGGGAGATAAGTCCTATAATAAAATTTCCTGGGGGCAATCCTTTTTAAAGTTGCATTATAAAAATTGGCAGGTAGGCATTTCAAATGAAAATAAATGGTGGGGGCCAGCGCAACGCAATGCATTATTACTTTCAAATACAGCTGCAGGTTTTCCGCATATAACTATTGGAACCAGTAAACCAGTGAGTTCCAAAATTGGAGATTTTAATATTGAACTTATAGCAGGTAAATTAACCAACGGTGGATGGACGCCGCCAAGTATATTTATGCCCTTGCGCGGTAATCCATTATATGTTCCAAAGGAGAACCATTCAAGAATCATTAACGGCATTAATATAAGCTATCAGCCAAAGTGGGTACCCAATTTAAATATTGGATTTGAACAAACCTACGTGCAGTATGAAAAGGATATGACAAAATGGACGGATCATATCCCCGTAAAAAATATTTTTTACAATATTCCTGATGATGGATTGTATCAGCCAATAATTCTCACTGCATTTTATTTTAACTATACCATGCCGGAGGCCAACACCACCCTATATGGTGAAGTAGGTTGGAATTTACAAAGAACAAGTTTAAGAAACTGGGTATTACAACCCGATAAAGGATACGCAAGCACCTGGGGAATTAAAAAAATATTCACCACTAATAAAAAATATTATTGGGAACTATTGGGTGAACTTACACAGGTACAATTATTAACACGGGCCGAACAGTTTAGTACAGGTATCCCCACCAGCTGGTATTTGGGTTCCAATGTTAGGCAGGGTTATACCCATGATGGACAATTGCTAGGAGCGGGCGTTGGTCCAGGGGGTTCCTCACAAACTGTTGAATTTAATTGGCGCAAAAATAATAATCGAATAGGTATCACAGGGGAAAGACGCGTTCATAACAATGATTACTATCAATTGGCCTATGCAGCATCGGGTCAGTTTAAACAATACTATGTTGATTTTATTACAACCCTCAAAGTAGATTGGCGTATAAAAAAATATACAATAGGCCCAAGGGTTAGTTATATGCAAACTAATAATTACCAATGGGAGTGGTTCCCCACCAAAAAAACGGGATGGATCCCTGGCCGAGATATACAACAGGTTATGTTGCAGTTAAACTTACTGTACGATTTATGATGAGTGCTAATCAACAGCAACAAAAGCATGTCTAAAAAATTAGCCATCATATTAGTGAATTGGAATAGTTATGCATTAACTGATGACACTTTACAATCCCTTTATAAAACAAGTTATAAGGATTATGATATCATTTGTGTTGACAATGCCTCCACTGATGATTCTCTCAACCAATTAAAAACCAATCACGCTAATATTATTTTATTAACCTGTGATCAAAATACAGGATTCACTGGAGGAAACAATAAAGGCATGCAATATGCACTAGAGCATGGATATGCATATACCTTATTGCTTAATAATGATGTAGCAGTTGAAAGTGACTTTTTTGAACCCCTAGTGCAGGCATTAGATGCAAATGAAAATTTAGGTGCGGTACAACCATTAATTTATTTTCATCATGATCGAACATTGATATGGAATGCAGGTAGTCGTTATAATAAATGGTTGGGAGTGACTAAGACCATTGGATATAACAAAAAGGATAAGGATCAAAAGGAAAGATTTCGAACAGACCAAAATCAAAACCAAGGCGATACAAAGGCTATTCAACCGATACAAAAGATAGCTTGGATTACTGGATGTGCTTTTATGGTGAGAACAGAAATATTAAAAAAAGTGGGGCTGCTGTACGAACCCTTTTTTATTTACTATGAGGATGTGGATTTATCTTTTCGAATAAAAAATGCAGGCTATGATTTAGGTTATGCGCCAGCATCTGTTATCTATCATATAGCAGGGATGTCACATAAATCATCCAAAAAAACAGCCGAAGGTTATGTAAGTCCAAAAGTACATTACTTGAATGCGCGCAATCATATATGGTTGTTAAAAAAATACACGAACCTATTGCATGCGCCAACAGTAATATTATACCAAAGTATCTATTATTTATCTGTCACAGGATATTTTATTATCAGGGGGCGATGGCAA
>JAURIP010000320.1 GCA_030832695.1 Sediminibacterium sp.
AGTTAATGGATACACCATAAGTCTCACCAATTCTTTCTAATAAGTAACGTGCAATCCAAATTTGATCACCTGCTTCCTTTGCACCTTTTGAAAATATTTGGAATTCCCATTGTCCTGCAGCCACTTCTGCATTAATTCCTTCAATGTTCAAACCCGCGTCAATACAAGCGTCTAGATGTTCTTCAACAATATTTCTTCCGTATGCATTTTTAGCACCGACTGAACAATAGTAAGGTCCTTGTGGTCCAGGATATCCTCCTTCTGGGAAACCTAATGGTTTATCAGTTGCAGGATTCCATAAAAAATATTCTTGCTCAAAGCCAAACCAAAAATCATTATCATCATCTTCAATAGTCGCTCTTCCGTTTGTAGGATGAGGGGTACCATCTGAACTTAATACTTCACACATCACTAAGTAAGCGTTTTTGCGTTGTGGATCCTTGCAAATAAAAACAGGTTTTAATAAACAGTCACTTGAACCTCCAGGGGCTTGCTCGGTAGATGATCCATCAAAACACCAAACATCGCAGTCAGCTAATTTGCCACTGAAATCTTTTTCAACTTTTGTCTTACTTCTTAATGACTGTGTTGGTTTGTAACCATCTAGCCAAATGTACTCTAATTTAGAAACTGCCATAGGGTAGGAAATTTAATATTAATAAATAAAATATATGTTTAAAAAGGTATTTTCTACACGGATTTGAGCGAAAATAAATAAGAATATCAAAAAAGTAAAATTTAAAACTTAAAAATTTTAAGTTTTTTCCATAATATATTAACATTAAAATAATTAGTAATATTATGAGGCGTACAAAAGATTGATTATCAATAAATGCATATTCATTGAAGTGGATACACATTTTAGTTGGGTATATGTTGGTAAATCAAGCAAATGCTTAAGGGGTCATTTTGTACCTTCGCGTCATCATAAAACGAATAATCCCATCCGAATGGAAATTACAGTCAAAACAGCGCAACAACTTAGATTAACGCCTGATGAATTTGAAAGCATCAAACAAAAATTAGGTCGTACACCCAACTTTACGGAGCTATGTGCTTTTAGTGGTATGTGGAGTGAGCATTGTAGTTATAAAAATTCCATTAAGTGGTTAAAAACTTTGCCACGTGATGGTGGTAGAATGTTAGTGGCTGCTGGTGAAGAAAATGCGGGATTAATGGATATCGGAAATGATTATGGAGTGGTATTTAAAATTGAAAGTCATAATCACCCAAGTGCGTTGGAACCATTTCAAGGTGCTGCAACAGGTGTGGGTGGAATTCAAAGAGATATTTTTACGATGGGTGCGCGTCCCATTGCTTCCTTAAATAGTTTACGTTTTGGAAAATTGACCGATGCGAAAACAAAAAGATTACTAGCCGGCGTAGTACACGGTATTGGACATTACGGAAACTGTTTTGGTGTTCCAACAGTGGGAGGTGAATTATATTTTGAACAATGTTATCATACCAATCCTTTGGTAAATGCAATGAGTGTGGGAATTGTGAAAGCAGGTAAAACTGTTAGCGCCATTGCACTTGGAACAGGTAATCCCGTATTTTTTGTGGGAAGTGCTACCGGTAAAGATGGTATTGGAGGTGCAAGTTTTGCATCGGCCGAAATTACTGCGGACAGTGTGGAAGAATTACCAGCAGTGCAAGTGGGTGATCCGTTTCAAGAAAAAAAATTATTAGAAGCTTGTTTAGAAGTAATTGAAACAGGTGGTGTTGTGGGTATGCAAGACATGGGTGCAGCAGGAATTATTTGTTCCACTGCCGAAATGAGTGCGAAAGGACAAGTAGGGATGCGCATTGATTTGGACAAAGTGCCAACACGTCAACAAAATATGAAAGCTTGGGAATTATTATTAAGTGAAAGCCAAGAGCGTATGTTGATGGTGGTTGAAAAAGGAAAGGAAGCGCAAGTGTTAGCGGTATTTGAAAAATGGGATTTATCATGTAGCAATATTGGTGAAGTGACTGATGATGGTTTGCTTAATTTTTATATGCATGGTGAATTAGAAGCTTCGCTTCCTGCGTATGAATTAGTATTAGGTGGTGGTGCACCTGTGTATACACGTGAATATTCGGCGCCTGCTTATTTAGCAAAAGTCAATGCCTTTGATATGAATACAGTTGCTGATACAACGGATTTAAAAGCGACTGTTAAAGAATTAATTCAAATACCCAACATTGCTTCAAAGCGTTGGGTGTATACACAATATGATAGTATGGTGGGTGCTGCAAATACTTCAACCAATGCGCCAAGTGATGCCTCTATTGTAATTGCAAAAGGAACTGGCAAGGCATTAGCCATGACAGTGGATTGTAATAGTAAATATGTTTATGCAAATCCTGAGCGCGGAGCAATGATTGCAGTAGCTGAGGCTGCACGTAATATTGTTTGCTCTGGTGGTGAACCTATTGGGGTAACCAACTGTTTGAATTTTGGTAATCCTTATGACCCTGAAGTGTATTAT
>JAURIP010000277.1 GCA_030832695.1 Sediminibacterium sp.
GCCAATTACGAAGCGCCTAAAGTAACAGCACAAGGTAGAACCCAAGAAGTATATTGGATTGATTTGGCCTATAAAGCTAATTTTTGGAATTCAAAAGGAAGTGTAACCCTTTCTATTTCAGATATATTGAACACTAGAAAGTATACGAATATTTACGATTACAGCAATTACTATCAAGTTAATTACAGAGATCGAGAAACCCGAATAGCAAATGTGACCTTTACTTATAGAATTGGAAAAAGTGACCCCAAAGCACTAGCTAATAAAAGAGGAAGAGTAGAAAAATCTCAAAATACAGAGGATAAAAAAGTTAAAAGTAGAGATAATCTAATGAAAGAGGGCGATGATAACAACGAAGGAGGCGGTGAGCAACCCAAACAGCCATCAAATTAAAAATCAATTATAGCGTTATGAAAAAGTATGTTTTAGGTATTTTATTATTAAGTCAGGTTAGCGCAGTTATTGCACAAAACAATACAGCTAACACACTACAATCAGTAATTAATAAAACTGTTCTCTCTAACAGTGATATTAGTAATGGATTGAAAGAAGCACTTACTATTGGTGCAACAAAAGCAACTGGCCAATTGGCAGTGCTAAATGGATTTTATAAAGATTCTTTAGTTAAAATTCTAATGCCCGCAGAAGCAGAAGTAGTAAGTACTCAATTAAAAAAAATTGGATTTGGTTATTTAGTTGATTCTGTAGTCTTATCTATGAATAGAGCTGCTGAAAATGCTTGTGTGAAAGTGGCCCCCGTATTTATAGGCGCTATAAAGCAAATGTCTTTTCAAGAAGCGGTAGGTATTTTAAAGGGGTCTGATAATGCTGCTACAGAGTATCTAAAAGTAAAATCTACAGACTCATTAAAGCTACTTATAGAGCCCATTATTAGTAATTCTTTAAAACAAACAAAAACGATAGAGCTTTGGAATACGGTATTTAAAACGTACAATAGAATCCCTTTTGTGCAGAAAGTAAATCCTAATCTAAGTTTGTATGTAACAGAAAAAACAATGCAGGCTGTATTTTTGAAAATGGCTCTGGAAGAAAAGAAGATCAGAACCAATAGCGCAGCACAAACAAGTACAATTTTAAAATCAGTTTTTGGAACGAAGTAGTTACTTATCCTACTAAAATCAATTAATTTTGTAAAAATTATATCAACGTATTGTATATATGAGCCCGGAACAAGCGACAACATTATTAGATTGGTGGCAAGAACAATTATTTGATGGCAAATCTTTATTTGCCTTATCAGCAGAAGGTTCTTTAACATTAAAGGAATCTAGTCTTTACCCATCTCGAGAGATTGCTCAATTAAATTTGCAAAATTTAAGTGTAACTGTAGCTACACTTCAAAAGAAATTTGATGAAGCACAATTAAAAATTCAAGAATTACAAGAGGAGTGGCAGCAAACAGAAGAGAAGGTTAAATTGCATGGTAAGGTACAACGGTATAAAGAGTATTTACTAAAAGCAAAACTTATAGGTAATTATGAATCGTTATTACAAGTTTTAATTGGGTTTGAACAAGAGACTAAAGCGCTTCATGAAGATGTGGTTTTAAAAAAAGAAGCTATAATTAAGCAATTAGCTATCTTAATAGATGGTGGTAATTTTAAAGCCATTACTGAAGAAATAAAAGTAATGAATGAGGCATGGAAGGCCATGTCTAATGCTGATTATACGCGTAATGATAAATTGTGGAAGCAATTTGAGTCTTTAAAGAATGATTTCTTTGAAAAAAAGAAAGCACATTTTGCCAATCAGGAGAAAGATTATATCAATAATCTAGATTATAAAATGGAGTTAGTAGAAAAAGCAAGACAATGGTCTGTTTCTGAAAATTGGAAAGATGCTACTTCATTTTTTAATGCTTGCATTGAAGAGTGGAAAAAAATAGGTCCTACGATGTATGAAAAAAATGAGTCGCTTTGGACTGAGCTCATGCAATTAAAAACAGATTTTTTTAATAGAAAAAAAGATAATTACGCTAAGATTGAAAAGGAGCAAACCGAAAATCTAACAAAAAAATTGGCGCTTATAGATCAAGCTATTGCTTTACAGCAGGATACCAATTGGAATGAAACTACGCAGAAAATGCAAGACTTAACTGAGCAGTGGAAGCAGATTGGCAGAGTGCCTAGTGAAAAAAGTGATGAAATTTGGAACGCATTTTCTGCTGCTAAAGATGTTTTCTTTGCCGCTAAAAGAGCACATTTTGATGAGTTTAAAATTACACTAGAAGATAATTTAATCAAAAAAGAGACTATTGTAAATAGAGCTTTATCATTAAAAGATTCTTCTGATTGGAGAGCTGCTACAGACGAGTTCTTAGAACTTATGGAATCATGGAAAAAGACAGGTCCAGCGCCAAGACAGAAAAATGAAGAATTATGGGAGTTATTTATAAATGCGAAGAAAACGTTTTTTGAACGTAAAGACGCAGATAGAGAACGACGTAAAAAAGCAGCCATAGCCTATGCGGATAAACGCAAAGAACAACAAGTGGAATTCTTAAAACAACTAAAAGAAGAATTGGCTGATGAAGAAGCAAAACAAATTGAGTTTTCAGCATCTTTACAAAATTTACAAGACGGACCAAAGAAAGAACAATTAAAAGAGCATTTAACAAATTTAATTGAAGAGGGTAAGCGTCTGATGGAAAAGAAAAAGCAATTAATTGCCAAAACAGAACAAGAACAGCAAGCAGCTGGTAATGAATAAAAAAAAGTCGAGCTAATGCTCGACTTTTTAATAGGCATCGGGTACAAATAAATCTTCAAATCGGGGACAGCGCATCATAGCTCTGTTATTAGGGAATTTATAAAAGCCTCTCCAGCTTATACTAATTTCGTATGCTCCAAATCCTTGATTATAATTTTTTAAAGTGCTATTTGTTGCGTCGTA
>JAURIP010000342.1 GCA_030832695.1 Sediminibacterium sp.
ATCAGAATCAAAAACAACTTTTACTGTCTCTGCATGCCCTGTAGTTCCTGTTGTGACTTCTCGATAACATACATTTTTAACATGCCCGCCGGAGAAGCCTACCGTTGTATCAACAACACCCGGTATTTTACTTAAAAGATCTTCGAACCCCCAATAGCACCCTCCTGCCAAATATACTGTTTCAATAGCCATATTAATCCAACACAATCGGACTTTGATTTAAGTCATCTTTATAGTTAATAGTTTTTTTAATCATACTGTTTTTAAGAGTTCATTTAAGCTAGTGAGTTCAATCCAAAATATCCTAATTCTGGATGTTTTCTAACACACACCTATTACAGCCCTGCCAAAAACCCCTGCCTTGAACCTTCTGCCTAGCAGACAAATACTGTAAAATATCACTTTCTGGGGGATTAGCTCAGCTGGTAGAGCAGCGGACTCTTAAAATCCTGCTCCGAGAGTGGATTGATCCGTAAGTCTTCCATGTAATGCGTCAAAACAAAGTTTTAGTTCAGTGAATTTCAGCGAGCACACCTAAGCACACCACACATAAAAAAAGCCACTGCGATGAGTGGCTTTTTAGTAAGTCCAAAAAACTTTTAGACTAGCGATAAGTTACGCCATCTTTATACAGACGTGATTGGAATTTCTCTTCATCTTTTCTAGTCACGATTTGTTTACGATATGTTTCTAAATCATCCATAAGCTGATCAATTTCATGGTTAGGAACATTAAATTTGTAAAAGGTAGCAAGACATAATGTCTTGATAATATCAAATTCACGATTACTAATATTTAAGTGAGGATGACTGGCTTTCATATCTTTACCGCGGCCAAATGGATCTGGCTGATAAATTTTAGGTCCACCAGTTTCTTGCACGACCCAATTAGTAAGCATCGCCTTAAAACCAGCTTTTGTAGCTACATTGTCATGCACATTCTTAAGTGCTGGATTTGCATTGAGGCCATCATTTTCATAGATAAGATCTACTAAATAATCTACCGTTGAAGCTATGTTATATGTACCGCCTAAACGTTTATATAAAGTATCTTCGGCTTTACTTGGTGTTGAAAAAAATATGAAAATCAAACCTACGATCGCTATAAGTAAACGCCCATAAAACGCTTTAGATAATTCCTGACTGCTGTATACATGACTAGACATGACACTCTCCTAAGTTAAGTTTAATTAATAATGCACCATAATTATTAGCACACTAACTATTTGCTTACAATACTATTTCAAGGGGTATTTTTGAAGATTTCTGAGTTAAATCACAGGCAGGCTTATGTCATCTAAAACATAAAGCTATTAAATATCATGTAGTTATGACTTATTTTTTTAGATATACTTATAATTTAAGCACCCTGTTCAATAAATTAAATTTATCAAAATTTACAATTTACTTGAAACTTTAACAATTGAGATAGCACTCTTAAAGTAGAATCCTTTTAAGTTAAGATATCCATATCAATTAGCGAAAGTGAAAAAAAGCTTTATGGCTCACTACAAAAATCTTGCATTAAAAAACCAGCTTTGTTTTGCGCTTTATGCGGCAACCCATACAATCGTTCGCACCTATACTTCAAAACTCACCACTGTAGGTCTTACCTATCCGCAATATTTAGTTTTATTAGTTTTATGGGAAAAAGATGGGATTCAAGTTAAGCAATTGTCTAAAGTTTTAAATTTAGATTCAGCGACATTATCGCCCATTCTAAAACGTCTTGAGAAATCAGGATTCATAACTCGCAAAAGAAATAAAGAAGATGAAAGAGTAGTTAATCTATTTTTAACTAAAGAGAGTATTGCTTTAGAAAAAGATGTTGCAGAAATACAAAAGCAAGTGGCCTGTCAAACCGGATTACCGAGAGCAGAATTTATCGAACTGAGAGATAAGTTAAATCATCTCGTAGAGACTATGGTTGAAAATGACGGTGATGAAAAAAAGGTAGCTTAGTAGTTGTTCTCTAACACAGCCCTATTCCACCCTTGCTAATTTTGAGTGAACCAAACCCTCTACAACCCCCACAAATACTGTAAAATATCACTTTCTGGGGGATTAGCTCAGCTGGTAGAGCAGCGGACTCTTAACATTACCGGCCTGGAAGAGTTACCACCCTAACTGACCCTAGATCTTGGAATTGCTCAAATTTAATTCTGCAAGTTTTTTTACTTGCGCACCGATGCGCAGTTTTGAAAAGTTCTTTCGAAGCGACTTTTTGAAAAAGTGTTAAAACATTTGCTGATTAAAAAAACAAAGCCACCCGAAAGTGGCTTTGTTTATTGATACTTATTTTTTCTTTTTG
>JAURIP010000338.1 GCA_030832695.1 Sediminibacterium sp.
ATGTGTACTACAGAAATATTCAAATCAAAAGACTTTAATCATTTTTGTGAATAACGTCCATGAATCATTTATGCGTCAGGCCCTCTCGCAAGCGCAGAGGGCCTTTGACGAAGATGAAGTTCCTGTTGGTGCAGTCATTGTCATGAATGGTCAAGTGATTGCAAAAGGATATAATCAGGTGCAGTTATTAAAAGATGTCACTGCACATGCTGAAATTTTAGCCATCAGTAGTGCTTGTGAAAATTTACAATCCAAATATTTACCAGCCGCCACCTTATATGTAACCTTGGAGCCCTGCTTAATGTGCGCCGGGGCTTTGTATTGGAATAAAATAGGTCATATCGTTTTTGGGGCCTACGATGAAAAAAATAGTTACCGCCGCGTTACAGAAAAAAATCCATTCCATCCTTCTACGACTATTGTGGGGGGTGTTCTTCAAGAAGAAAGCGCCGCACTCATGCAGGCATTTTTTAAAGCAAAGAGATAGTTATTTCGATAAAATTAGCAACTAACTTACTATTTAAGAAAAAATGCGCGGCGTTCGCTTAAATCAGTGGAAAGCGGTGTAATTTTGTTCCTCATTCAAGAAACAATAAAATAAAAAATATGTCATTTACTTTACCAGCGTTACCCTACGCACACGAAGCCTTAGAGCCACATTTTGATACTTTGACCATGCAAATTCATCATGGCAAACACCATCAAGCTTATGTAGATAATTTAAATAAAGCACTGGCTGGAACACCTAATGAAGGAAAAACTTTGGAAGAATTAGTAGCAGTAGCTGGAACCATTAGCCCTGCAGTTCGTAATAATGGTGGTGGTCATTGGAACCACAGTTTCTTTTGGGCTAGCTTAGCGCCTAATGCTGGCGGAACACCAACAGCTGCTTTGGCAGATGCGATCACTACTGCATTTGGAAGCTTTGATGCATTCAAAGAAAAATTTGCTGCAGCTGGTATGACGCGTTTTGGAAGTGGTTGGGCTTGGTTAATCGTAAAGGACGGAAAATTAGAAGTAAGTTCAACGCCCAATCAAGACAATCCTTTAATGGATGTTGCTGATGTAAAAGGAGCGCCATTATTAGGTGCAGATGTTTGGGAACATGCTTACTACTTAAAATATCAAAACAGAAGAGCAGATTATTTAGCTGCTTTTTGGAACGTAGTCAATTGGTCAGTAGTTGCTGATCGTTTTGCTGCTGCGAAATAAAATTGAAATCGAGTGGTAAATTCACTTGTTTTTTCCAATCCCAAAGTTAATCGCTTTGGGATTTTTTATGGAACAGGGTCATAGCCATGTCCACCACCTGGCCTGCACTTACTGAGTCGCTTGATACCTAAAAAAATTCCTTTGATAGGCCCATACTTTTCAATCGCGGCTGCGGTGTATTGCGAACAAGATGGCGTGAACCTACATTTGCTGCCACCCAAATAAGGGGACAATGCTAATTGGTAAAATCGAATGCACATGATAAATGGGAAGGCGCTTACCTTTTTTATTACACCCATGATATCATCGCTTGGGTAACGCTTATTCATACAACATTTGATTTTAACTTATCGGCAAGTTTTTGCAATAATAATTTAATCGTGGCTTGTATTTGCTGCTGTGATTGCACATTGGCATCCACATATAAAAAAAATAAATTGAGGCGCGAGTTTGTTAAACTTATCGCATTCATAAAATCAGGTTTTTCTAAACGATACCCTTCGCGTAATAATCTTTTTACTTTATTGCGTTGTACCGCTTTTCTAAAATGTCGACTAGGTGCTCCCACTCCTGCTTGTAATAGACCATTAGAACAAATTCCTGGCTCCTCTTTTTCAATAGTATAAATTAATCGAATAGGATGTATCGTTATAGCTTTGCCATTCGAAAACAAAAACTGCGTTTGCTTTCGGCTTTTGAGCTTATCCTTTTTCTGGTATGTAAATTTTTTTGACAACAGTTTAAATATAGGCATTAAAAAAGTCTCCTCCGATGAATCGGAGGAGACTTTAAAATTATTGAATTTCGAGTGAATGAAGGAAATCCTACAACAGATTTATTTCAATCCTTTTTCACTTGATACTGTAAGTTTTTTGCGTCCTTTCTTTCGGCGGCTTGCTAATACTTTACGACCATTAGCTGTTTCCATACGTTGACGGAATCCGTGAACAGATTTACGACGACGCTTATGGGGTTGGAATGTACGTTTCATAGTATGTCTTAAATTTTTTTCTTTTCTGTACTTTAATTTTCGTTTTCGTCCTGTTCCTAATAGCAGTCACCATACCACTACCTGTGAAAGGACGGCAAAAATAGGGTATTTTTTTATTTTTTAAGCTAAATCTGTATGTTTTGC
>JAURIP010000149.1 GCA_030832695.1 Sediminibacterium sp.
AAATCATTTAATAGTCCGGCGCGTACTAAAAAAACTTTACCACTGCCGCCTTCTTCTGCAGGACAACCAAATACTTTAATGGTCCCTTTTAATTTACCTGCCGCAATTAATTCTTTAACGACGATCCCCGTTGCTACACTTGCAGTTCCAAACAGATGATGACCACAAGCATGTCCAGCAATTTTTCCAGCAATGGCATTTTTTTCAGGGCTAGCTGTTTGCGCCAAACCAGGTAAAGCATCATACTCAGCTAAAATACCAATCACCGGCGAACCCGATCCGTAAGTGGCTACAAAGGCAGTAGGAATATCTGCTACACCTGTTTCCACCTTGAAGCCTGCTTCCTTTAAATGTTGCACATGTAATGCAGCACTCTTGTTTTCCTTATAACCCACTTCTGCAAAATCCCAAATTTGTAACGCCGTTTTTTTATCTAAATCATAACGATTATTTAAAAAAGTGATTGTTTCGTTTTTGGTAGTGTTCAATTGTGCAACCATTGGATCTATTTTATTTTTTTTCTGCGCAGTGGCCGATAAAAATAAAAGTACCATGCTTAATAATAAAGTAGGTTTCCTCATAAAATCTTTTATTAAAGTAGTGTCGAAAAAATTATAAAAACAAATCATAAAATAATTTAGCTCCAGGAACAACCGAATAATGTGCTAAATCGGTAATGCCTTCCGCGGCCAGCACTTCTTCGTCAATAAATGTTTTTCCCGTGTATTGTAATTTTTCTTTGCTTAAAATAAACAATGCTGCATCTGCAATGATAGCGGGCGTTCGGCTCATATTGGCTAACATAACGCCACCCAATAAATTACGCACTGCAGCAGTATCAATCGTGGTGCGTGGCCATAATGAATTACATGCAATTTGATCATCTTTAAATTCTTCTGCCCAACCCAAGGTTAACATACTCATATCATATTTTGATAAAGTATAAGCAACATGGGGTCCCAACCATTTTGGTGCCAAGTTTATCGGAGGAGATAATGTTAAAATATGTGCATGTGATGATTTCTTTAAATAAGGGAGTGCATGTTGTACGACTAAAAAAGTGCCACGAACATTAATGCTGTGCATTAAATCAAATCTTTTGCTCGGTGTATTTTCAGTATCAGTTAATTGAATGGCGCTTGCATTATTAATAACAATATCAATGCCCCCAAATTTTTCAACGGTTTGCTTCATGGCTTCTGCAATTTGGGCTTCATCACGAATGTCCACTTGCACTGCCAAAGCCTTTACACCAAGGGCTTCCACCTCGGCGGCTGCTGAAAAAATGGTACCACCCAAGCGTGGATCTTCTTGTACCGATTTTGCAGCAATCACAATATTTGCGCCCGCGCCAGCTAATTTCAGTGCCATTGCTTTACCAATACCTCTGCTTCCACCAGTAATAAAAACTGTTTTTCCTTGTAATGACATAGTTAGTTATTTTAAAAATTCAATAATTACTTTTTCTGTTTCAGAGCAAGCCAGTTCCAATACCTCGTTTTTAATGATGGCATTAAATTCATGACTAAAGCTAATTTCATAAGCTGCTTTATCCAAACGTATTTGAATACTTTCTGGCGTTTCGGTTTTTCTATGTTCCAATCTTTCTTTTAAAATTGCTATAGAAGGTGGCTGAATAAAGATGGACAAACAGTTTACACCTAATTGCTTTTGCACATGAATAGCCCCTTTCACATCAATATCTAAGATGGGTATTTTTCCAAGCGCCCAAATTCTTGTCAACTCGGATTTCAAAGTGCCATAGTAAACATCCTTATACACCATCTCCTGTTCCAAAAATTCATTTTGATTAATCAACCCTTCAAATTTAGCTAGGCTAATAAAATGGTATTCAACGCCATCTATTTCCGCACCCCTTGGTGCGCGGGTAGTGGCAGAAACGGAAAAAGATAAATTAGGAAAACGCTTTAATAAAAATTGGGCAATGGAGGTTTTTCCAGCCCCTGAAGGTGCCGTTAAAATAATCACTTTTTGCGATGGGTCAGACATCCGAACTCGGTTTTAAAATGGCTTAATTGAACTTGTCTAAATTACAGAAATACCGCCTAAATAAATTAAATATTCTCGCGATTATGAAACTGTAATTATGCCGTATATTTAAAGTATAAAATTAATTATATAAACAATAGCATCATGCAAAAACAACTTTTTACCGCCTTGTTACTTGTAACAACGCTTTTTGTGACAGCGCAAAGGCCCACTATGGAACCGCCTACTGCTGCAGCACCTAAGACCGCCGAAAAAGACCAGTATCCTGCATTTAAAAGAGAAATTAGTTTGGAACAAAAAACCGAAACCAAGGGAGAGGTTACGGTAAAGGGTCAAAAAATACCCTACAAGGTTACTGCCACTACACAGCCAGTTTGGGATGAGGATGGCAAAGCGATTGCCGCATTATTTTATGTATACTATGAACGCACGGATGTAACGAATAAGGAAACAAGACCCTTGGTCATCTCCTTTAATGGTGGACCTGGTACTGCCAGTGTTTGGATGCACTTGGGATATACTGGACCAAAAAAATTAAAAATTGACGACGAAGGCTATCCAGTGCAACCTTATGGATTTGAGGACAACCCGCAATCATTAATTGATGTAGCTGATATCGTATACATTGATCCAGTGAACACCGGATTTTCTCGCATTCTAGATAAATCAGTTCCCACATCTAAATTTTTTGGCGTCAATGCGGATATAAAATATTTAGCTGATTGGATTAATGCATTTGTAGCGCGTCAAAAAAGATGGGCGTCTCCTAAATTTTTAATTGGAGAAAGTTATGGTACCACACGCGTTTCTGGATTGTCATTGGAATTGCAAAATAGACATTGGATGTATTTGAATGGCGTGATTTTAGTTTCGCCAACCGATTTAGGTATTGATCGTGATAGAGTTTCAGATGCTGCATTACGCATTCCATACATGGCAGCAACTGCATGGCACCATAAAAAATTAGCACCTGAATTTCAATCCAAGGATTTAACTAAATTTTTACCTGAAGTAGAATCCTTTACCATCAACGAATTGATGCCTGCCATTGCACAGGGTGGAGCATTATCTATGGAGAAAAGAAAAGACATGGTTAAAAAAGTTTCAAAATATATTGGCTTAAACGAAACCGTGGTTGCACAACAAAGTTTAGAAATTCCTTATAATTATTTTTGGAAAGAACTTTTACGTGATCAAGGCAAAACCATTGGCCGCTTGGATTCGCGTTATATTGGTATTGACAGAATAGATGCTGGTGAAAAATCTGATTACAATTCTGAATTAACTTCATGGGAACATTCTTTCACGCCTGCAATTAATATGTACTTAAGAGATGAGTTGGGTTATAAAACAGATTTAAATTATTTTATTTTTGGTTCAACGTATCCTTGGGATAACACGAATAATAAAACAGGTGATAATTTACGCCAAGCCATGATGCAAAATCCTTATCTAAATTTATTAGTGCAATCAGGCTATTATGATGGCGCATGTGATTATTTTAATGCAAAATATAATATGTGGCAAATGGATCCTGCAGGAAAAATTCAAGATCGTATGTTCTGGGAAGGATACAAAAGCGGACACATGATGTATTTGCGTAAGGAAGATTTAGCAACAAGTAATGATCACTTAAGAAGCTTCATTAAAAAAAGTATTCCGCCTCCAGGTACACCTGCTATTTTTAAATAAACACTTTAGAACTATTTTTACGTAAAAGGGTCCCGATGCATCGGGACCCTTTTACGTATATAATCTATTGGAATTCAATGAATAAATACATTTTGGTTATAACTTTTATAAGTTATAACTTTATTCAAATTATTACCATGGAAGATCGTCCACTTTACACCACTACCGTTCGAAAAATTGGTAACTCTAATGGGGTGTTGTTAAGCAAAGCCGTACTTAAAAAATTGAAGATTGAAAATGGACAAGCCATTGATTTTATTTTGAAGGAGGATGATACGCTGGTATTGAAACCGGTGAAAAAAATAATCAAACCAAAACGAAATAAATTAAATCTTTCATTGGCCACTTGGGACAAACAATTTCAGCAAGCCATTCAAAATAAGGAACTACCCGAAAAAGATGTGTTTGAAGGGTTGACCAATAAATTTGATGAACATGAGTGGTAAAAATTGTTTGCAATTTGATGTTTGGTTAATTGATTTAAATCCAACCAAAGGAAGTGAGGTTCAAAAATCAAGGCCCTGTGTGATTGTTTCTCCAAATGGCATGAACAATAATTTAAATACGGTCATTATTGCACCGTTATCACATTCCAATAAAAATTATCCATCTCGCATACCTTCTTTATTTAAAAAGGATCCAGGACAAATAATGTTAGATCAAATAAGATGTGTAGATAAATTAAGGCTTACAAAAAAGATGGGTAAGATTGATGACAACACTTCTCGCGATGTGTTGAAATTATTAAGAACGATGTTTTCTTAATATCTCTTTTTAAAATTGCGATTATTGTTATTGCGTCCACCACCGCTACCACCGCTTCCGCCAGGACCACCAGGTCCGCGACCACCGCGATTATTATTGTTGCGGTTATTTTGCCAACGGCCACCTGCAGGTCGATAATCCTCACTAAAGTTTTGATTACGATGCTTGATATAAGGCGTATTGCTAAATTCTAATTCACCGCCAGTAATTGCGTTCAACTCACTACGAATTGCATCATCTTGCACTAATTCCTTATGCCAGTTACTGTAA
>JAURIP010000376.1 GCA_030832695.1 Sediminibacterium sp.
CTTTTGAATACGCAGTAAGTCCTTTTGTTGAATGCCTTTCGGTAAAATCGGGGCCATTTTATCATGTTGTGTTCCGTATAACCAAGAAGTGAATAACATTTGTTGCGCACCACCACGATACCAGTTGCCCTGTTCCATAAATTTACCTACGCGACCTACGCCTGCGCCAAAACCTTGTGCCACCATCGCAGCTAAAGCAGGGTGGTTTTGAGAAGCTACAGCCATCTGCCATTCAGCAGTAGAAGAACAACCAATCAAGCCAACTTTTCCGTTGCTCCATTTTTGTTTACTCATCCACTCGAGGGCATCATATCCATCGGTGATGGGGGTACCTAAAATATCCCACTCGCCTTCAGAAAAAAATCGGCCACGCTCATTTTGAACTACGTAAACATATCCTCTGCTGACCGCTTCGAATGCAGCTTGCAGGGGTCCTGTTCCCATTTTACCATCTACCCATGTATTAAAATTATAAGGAGTTCGAGAAAAAACAATTGGGTATTTCCCCTCACCCTTTGGGCGGTAAATATCAGTGGCTAAGCGAATACCATCTCGCATTGGCACCATAACTTTTTGATCAATCACTGCAATAGAATCAAGCTTTCGATAAATCATAGCAGCGTCTTGGGCAAAAAGGGGTTCTGCAATTGCAGTGCATGCAAACAAGGCAATGGAGAATAATATTTTTTTCATGTTTTATACATTAGGTATTCTTCAATTTACAATTTTTTATATTTACATCGTCCATTTGAAATAAATATAAACTACCTCTTCGTTGGAAAATCCACCCATAACGAACTTCGATTAAACCCTCGTCCCATTGTTGATTAAATTTTTTTTGGAATTACTCAATCTATTGAGTAATTTTACTCATTCCATTGAGTAAAATAATAAATATGTTCCAACGTGCACATTTACAGATACTTATAAAAAGACTTGAAGAGCCAAGACGCTTTATTCAAGTGGTTTTAGGTCCAAGACAGGTAGGAAAATCAACTATGGTACAGCAAATGTTGACTAAAATGAACCTCCCATTTCACTCAGTCTCAGCGGATGGGGTAATGGCTTCAAATGCTGTATGGTTAACTGAACAATGGGAAGTTGCAAGGGTAAAAAAGCAAGCTTTAGGTACAAATGAATTTTTACTAGTTATTGATGAAATTCAAAAAATAAAAAATTGGAGTGAGACGGTTAAAGCCCTTTGGGATTTGGACACACAAAATAACACGGGTATTAAATTAGTGTTATTAGGATCTTCTAGATTAATATTACAAGAAGGGTTGACTGAGTCATTGGCAGGCAGATTTGAAAAAATATTCATGGGACATTGGAGTTTACAAGAAATGGAAACTGCTTTTGGTTATGATGCTGCAACCTATGCATGGTTTGGTGGGTATCCGGGAGCTGCAACAATGATTCAGGATGAGGCAAGATGGAAGCAATATATCAAAGACGCATTGATAGAGACTAGTATATTAAAAGATGTATTGATGTTGTCTAGAATAGAAAAACCCACATTAATGAAACATCTATTTGAATTAGGATGTTTATATTCTGGACAAATACTTTCATTTACAAAAATCATGGGGCAACTTCATGAAGCAGGTAATACTACTACATTATCGCATTATTTAAGTTTATTAGATACCGCAGGATTGTTGGCAGGTATTGAAAAATATGCAAATAATACAATTCGAAAAAGATCTTCAAGTCCAAAATTTCAAGTTTATAATAACGCATTGATAAGTGCACAATCAACTGATACATTTGAAATGGTTCAAAAAGATCCAGCAAAATGGGGCCGTGTAGTGGAGTCTGCAGTTGGTACGCATTTATTAAATCAGTCATTAACTGAACATTTTGAATTAAGTTATTGGAGGGAAGGGAGTGCAGAAGTAGATTTTATTTTAAAAAAGCAAGATGAAATAATTGCAATAGAAGTTAAATCAAGTAAGGCGGCGATTACAGATGGTATGAGAAAATTTAAAACTCAATTTACGCCAAACAAAATGCTTTTGGTTGGTGCAGACGGATTGCCATGGGAGCAATTTTTAAAAACAGATATAGCTGGTTTGTAAAAACCTAGCCGGGATTTTACC
>JAURIP010000075.1 GCA_030832695.1 Sediminibacterium sp.
GCAAAGTGCAAGATCTATTGTCTGCAGCTAGTTCATAGCCATCATCAAGTTGTATACTTCCAAGTTTTAAACCTTTACTAAATCGATCATCTGCAATCATATTTCCAGTAGGGAGTAAGTCGCTATCGTATTCCATTTTCCCTTTACTTAAAAATTGTAATGAACAATTGTCAATACTTTCGCCTAATGTAAAGTAAGGGTGCCAACCATCCACTAATGGAATAGGAACGATGGCGTTATTCATTACAGTAGTTTGCACTGAAACGGTATTATTTTTTTCTAAAACCCATTTTACTTGCATCGTGAAATGGAATGGATAACCTTTATCGCTACCAAGATAATGATGTACTAAAATAACAGCTGCCTGATGTTCATTTGCTTCAGTAGCTTGTATAACAAAATCAGCATCGTACATGATTCCATGTATCGCATGTTCGTCCATATAAAAACGATCCATGGTATATGTTGTATCTAGGTGCGTGTACTGCCCTTTATACAATCGGCAAACATAGGGGCTCATTTTCGCACTTCTGAATCCTTTGCTTTCAAATGCATTCGATGTATTTGCCTCATTACCCATGACAAATTGATGCAATTCCTCCCCTTGACGCAAATGCCAACTGTTTAAAAGGGCGCCTTTTGTCAAAATTTCGATAGTGGCACCCAATTCAACGTCTACTAATTGAATCACTGTAACATGATTGATTGTATTCTGCTTGATTAGAAAGGGCATTGTATTTTGTTTGAATGGAAAATTAAAACTATTCTACTAACTTTGAGTAGTAAAGGAATTAATTATGAAAAATTGTTTTGTTTTTGGATTGTTATTATTGGTGAACAGTTTAGTAGCCCAAGGGTATAAAAGATACGATAGCACCTTAAAAATTGGTAAAGCGGGGTTTAAAATATTTTCTTTAAATAAAACACCTGATCGTAATACTTTAACAATAAGACCCATTGGATTTAAATCAGAAGCAAGAGAAGCTTCATTGGAAATTAAAGCAAGGGTATTATCTGCGGAAATTGATGATTTAAATAATGACGGATTTCCTGAAGTGATTATTTTTATTGAAGAACCAAAGGGAAATAAATCATTGTTTTGCATAAGTTCCAAGGAAAATGAGCGCATGGAGCCAATCTATTTTCCTGATATTAAAGATGATATGAGATTAAGTAAAGGCTATCGGGGACAGGATGAATTTAGATTATTGGAAGGAGTGTTGTTTAGAAAGTTTCCCGTTTTTGAATCTGATACTGCGATCAAACAACCTACGAATAAAGTACGACAAATTCTATATCGTGTTATAGCTGGAGAGCAGGGTAGTTGGAAGTTCAAATCATTTAAGGATTTTGATATGAATGCAGAAGTAAAATAAATGGCTAGTGTCTTCTTACTATTTTATATACCTAAACCTTCGCAATTCTACTATTGCCCATGGGTTATAATAATTTTCCCAACTGCTTTTTCACTTCCTAGTTCATCCCTTGCAAATACGAGGTATACACCAGTTGCAACTTTATTTCCATCATAAGTTTTACCATCCCAAATAGCTTGTCCCCCTAAAGCCCTGGTCTGAAATATTAATTTCCCATTGAGCGATGTAATTTTTACAATGGCATTATCTACTAAACCCCGCATTGCAATTGGACCGTTATAATTGGGAGCAATAGGATTAGGAAAAATATTGATTTGTTGCATCGGAGTTGCGCCTGATGTTGCCGTACTTCGATAGCTTGCCATTTGTTGTGCGGTATTAAAAAAAACTTCACCAGTAGTAGGCGCAATTACAATTTGACGAATAGTGTCATTCGGTAAAGGGCTATTGTTTTTGGTAAATCTTTCTATAATTTCTGTGCCATCGTTACTTAACAACCAAGTGCCATTATTGGTGCCAACCCATTTTCGGTTAGCGCCATCTGCAATGATGCAATTCACATTTTCTTTTTGAAAGAGTAATCCGGCAAAACCATTGTTGTTTTTAATTTGTGGTAAGTAGGCTTTGCATGTACTTATTTCATTACAATCAAAAAGTCCAATACCGTTGTTAGTTCCAATCCACATGGTACCATTTTTATCATCCATCATACTCGTCACGGTACTACTGGGTAAGTTATTATTATAGGGATTAATGATGCTCCATTTTTCGCCAGTGGCATTTGGGTTATATACTATAATACCTTGGTATTTTGGCGCAATCATCCATGCTTGCCCTTGTTGGTTAATGAACATCTTGTTGATGCCAATGAGCGAAAGGGTATTGGGTGGTGTAATTAATTTCCAGTTATTATTTTGTCTTTGTAAAATTCCTTGGCCTTCAAGTAATGTCCACAGGGTACCATCACTATTAAATTGAATATTGCTATAAAATCCTTTGAAAGCAGCTGGGCTAGCTTGTTCAATGGAGCCTTTCTCGGGTGTATATTTTAATAGCCCTTCGCTACTGGTGAACCAAATAGTGCCATCAATGGGATCTACTGCACTTGAATAACAAATAGGTAAACTTTTATTGCTGATCTTATTTATAGTTTTCCATCCATCTTCATTATAAATACCAAATCCAAGATCACCTTCTCCGAACGGGGCAATCAAATATTTTGAATTTATAAACAGCTGACCGTTTATATTTCCAATAGGTCCACCCAGGGGCATCCATTGGGTACTTGTGTTTTTAAGCAGTAAGCCATTTGAACTATCAGCAACCCATATATTATTTTCGTCAAATATAAAATCAAGGGGGTTTGATAAATAAGTTGAATCAACAACATTAGTGGCGGTTTTATCGGCATTGATTTTTAATAAACCTCCTTTATTCCCATTACTAAAACTGGTATATACTCCATCCTTATTGATGGTTATTTTTTTAATTTGTCCATTATTCAAATTAAAGTACGGTGTTTTTATTGGGAGCTGATAAATACGATTCGCACTAGCACCATAAATGATATTATTATACTGTGTTATTTTATTAATACCTAAATTATTGAAATCGCTACTATTTTGCCATTGATTTGCGGCCATCCAATTATTTTTAATCGGGCAGGTCCAAATGCCGTTTTCAGTAGCAGCATACAATAGGTCCTGTGTGCTTACAATTTGAAAGGTTTTGGTGACTAGTCGATTGTTATTTGGGAACCAAGTATCTTTTATTTCATGTTTGATTAAATCAATTACAAGGATACCAAAGTCAGTGGATAGTAATGCCCATTGATTAAATAGGTAAATGTGATTAATTTTTTTACTAGGGTATAAGTTGGAAAGTAATAAATCAGTTATTGCATATACTTGGTCTCCTTTCACAATATCTATATTGCTATTATTGTAGGCGATAATTAATTGCGATTGTGCTGCATCCCATGCTGTACATGCAATAGATATATCATTTAGCCCGGTAGATTTTCCTAATAGTGCAACATTTTTTGCTCCTGTAATTGAAAAAACTTGTTGTGTAGTTGCGCCAATTATCTTTTTTTCACCACTTGTACTATTGGCTGGTCCTAATTGAATAATAGAACGGTTATTATAATGCTCTCTCCACCTTCCAATGCCACCAAGTTCATTTTGCCCACTACCTAACAAAGTTAGGCATATAAAGAAAATTAAAAATGATAGCCGATGAAGCATTATATTTTAATTAGATAATTATTTTTTTTCAAGCGCACTATAGATGGCCTCTTGAATTTTAGGGCGAAGGTTTAATTCACTATATGCTTTATTATTACGGGTAGGATAAACGCGGTTACCTAAAAATATATACAACAATCCGTTTGCTGGGTCAGCCCATACACAAGGGCCTGTATAACCTGTATGACCAAAAGTGGATGGAGATACGCTTGCACTTGGATAGGGTTCCTTTAAACTTGCATTGTTTTTTTCAGGTTTATCAAAACCCAAGCCACGTCGGCTATTTTCGGTATTGTAGGCTGTGAATACTTCAATGGTGCCAGGATTAAAATATTTTTTGCCTTCCCAAACCCCTTTATTTAAAAGCATTTCATACAATTTGGCTAAATCAGTGGCGTTGCTAAATAAGCCGGCATGTCCTGCAATACCCCCCATGACGGAGGCGCCTTCATCATGCACGGATCCGTGAATTAATTCATGGCGATAGTAGTCATCCACTTCAGTAGCTGCGATGTTTTCGAGACTTGTTTTTTGTAATGGTAAAAATCCAGTCGATTTCATACCTAATGGGGCATAAAAGTTTTGCGTGGTGTACTCGTTTAAATCCATGCCTGAAACCTCTTCTACTATTTGACCTAGAAAAATAAAATCATTATCGCTATACACATACTTACCAGGGGTTGTGATTGGGCTATTTAATATTTTATTTTTTATCGTATCCATCCAATTGTCTTGTAAATATTTAGTAGGCGTGATCATTTGATGGTGCGTTTGATCACTTACATTAACCACTAAATTATTTACATATCCACCAGCTGGATTAACTAAGAATTCATAAAATTTAATAAATGGAAATAAGCCTGCTTGATGTAAAAGCAAATCCTTTAAAGTAATTTTTGCTTTTTCATTTCCAACCACCCAAGGCAGGTAATCGCCAATGGTTTTATTGATATCTACCTTTCCCTCTTCCACTAATTTCATAATGGAGACCGTGGTTGCACTTATTTTAGTAACAGAAGCTAAATCATAGCTAGTGGCTAAAGTAACTGAGGCTGAATTTTCACCTGCTATTTTACCATACGCTTTATTAAAAACAATTTTATTATTTTTTGCTACTAAAACCTGACAACCAGGAATTGCTTTTTTTTGTATTGCATCTGCAACTATGGAATCAATGATATTTAATTTTTCAATGTTAATTCCTAATGGTGCTTCCGCTGCCTCCTTTTTTGTATAAATCGGACTCGTTTCAATGGTGTAAGTTTCACCCATAGGTAAATGATCGCTAATGGTTACTGGCAGTGTTCCAGTTGCTTGAATTTTACCTTCTAGCCAATCAAATGCTGCATTTTGGGTATAGGTATTATCCTCGTATGCAAATAGTATATTTTTAATTTTATTGAAATCGGCAACTGCATAGGGGTTGCCAAAAACAAGGTGCACCCAGTTCGCTGGATGATCTTCATTTAAGTAACTAATAAAGGCAGTCGGAATTTCAAATTGCTTTGCAGGACGGCGACTGTAATTATGTAACCCTATTATTACTTGATCAAATTCGGCTAGTGTTGCATTAAGGCTACTCATTTTATCGGTATCCCCGGCACCAATATAAATGATTTTCAATTGGTATAATTCAGCCAATTGCTTGGTTAAGCTATTTTCTTGTGATTGATTTAATGCGACATACACCATTTTTTTATTTTTATTTAAAATAGGGTGTTGCACATTTTGTTTCAAAAAGGTGAGTGATTGCGTAGCCATTTTTTCCTTAATAGCAGCAACTGATTTATTTAGGTCTGCAATAATATTTGTAGTATCAATAAATAGTTCCTTACTTAATCCATATTTGTATTTGGCTGCTAAAATTTTTCTTACTCGATCTTTAATATCTTTTCTTGTGATTCTTTTTTCTCTAATGGCCGATCTTATTTTTTTGATCGTTTGATCTATATCACCAGGTAAGCAAAGCATATCATTGCCAGCAATGATCGCTTGCACATTGGCCTCACCTTGTGGAAAATAGTTGCTAATGGCTTTCATGTCTAATGCGTCTGTAATACTAAGGCCTTTGAAACCTAGCTCATTTTTTAGTAATCCATTCACCGCTTTCGGTGATAATGAAGTCGCTAAATTTTTTGTTGGATCAATGGTGGGTACCGACAAATGTGCTACCATTATGGATTCAACGCCTGCGTTAATTAATGCCCTAAATGGCACTAACTCCATACTGTCCAATTGTTCCTTTGATTTATTAATAATAGGAATGTCTAAATGAGAATCCACCGACACATCCCCATGTCCTGGAAAATGTTTTGCTGTCGCCATTACGCCATTATCTTGCATTCCTTTCATATAAGCAATACTATAATCGGTTACAATTTTTTTGTTTTGACCAAAGCTCCGATCGTTAATAACAGGATTCGCCGGGTTATTATTAATATCAGCAACGGGTGCATAGTTTACTTGTATGCCTAATCTTTTACATTGTGCAGCAATGGCTGCACCCATTTCATACACTAAATTTCTAGCGGGCATAGCGCCTAATGAAAGTTGTCTAGGAAACATTTGAACACTGTCCAAACGCATACCTACACCCCATTCTGCATCCATTGAAATTAATAAAGGGGTTTTGGCAATGGATTGATAATAGTTGGTTTGCAAAGCTTCTCTAACGGGGCCACCTTGAAAAAAACATAGGCCACCGACATTGTATTTTTTAATTAATGAACCTAGTGAATCAATTTTACTGATATCCCAATTGCTATGCGCTCTGATGATCATCAGCTGCGCAATTTTTTGATTAAAAGACAACGCGTTGTATTTTTTTCTTACCCATTTTTTTTCATCATTACTTTGCGCGTTGGCTACTTGTACCATTAGGAAAGAAAACAATACAATTGGAATCCACTTTTTTTGCATAAAACAGTTTTTTTGTTAATATCTATCGTTGACGCTTTGAATGAACGTCGTATGATAAGTATTGCAATTTAAGGATAAAAAAAAGCTTACCCTTGTTTGAGTAAGCTTTTTTATTAGGTGTCCGGTAGGGTTATCAACCGGTGGTATATTTTGTATTCGTGATGTAAGGTTTCCAAAAGGATGAAACTTAAACCTTGTTTAATATCGGAAACCAATACGATTTCGGGAGAGCTACTTTAACCTATGCCTTTTCTGCTTCTTCCACATCTTCGTCGGCAGGTAATACTGGCTCAACTCCTGCTTTTTGAAGTTGGGCAAACCATTTTACCATCTTCTTCATATCGCTAGGGTAAACGCGTTCAAAATCCATCTTGGCATACACTTTTTTAAAGTAGGCTTGTGTCGCTTTTGGATCTTTTTCGTCTGGCAATTTTTCCTTTGATTTACCCATTTCAATAAATATTTCCGCTAGGAACACATTATCGTGGGTCGTGAACACTTCAATACTTTCCAAATGAGAAAATTGGTGCGCTCTAGAGCTAATGAATTGAGTGGTATTGTTTTCGAGCGATCTTGCGATGGCGCCGTCACTTTTACTAGTCAATAATTCGAATAAACCTGACATACCTGAAACCGAGATCAATTTGTTGTATTCCATATAAACAGTGCGTTTTTTTATGGGCGCAAATTACTGAAAAACACCCAATTTTCATTTTTTAAACTACCTTTGTTTATCATAAAAAATCAAGCATATGCCTGGGTTTGAATTATTTGGGGAAGAAGAAAAAAAACAAGTCA
>JAURIP010000371.1 GCA_030832695.1 Sediminibacterium sp.
ATTGAATTGGCTACAATTAAGTGATTTAAAGAAATGGGAAAGTAGCGTAGTGAATACCTATCAAAAAGAAGGGATACCATTTAATGTATTAGTGGACCCTGCTGGAAAAATTATTGCCACCGAATTAAGAGGACAAACATTACAAGAAACATTAGCCAATTTATTTCAATAAGAAATAATGCAGCAGGAATAAATTAAGTTGAAGTGGATGATTACTATTGCAAACAAAATAGTAATCATCCACTTTTTATTTCTGCTTAATAAATGTTTTAATTAAAGCGGGTAATAGAATTAAATTGGTGAGCGTACTCACTACTAATGTTAATGAAGTAAGCCACCCTAATGCCTTTGTGCCTCCAAATTCACTGAAACAAAATATAACAAACCCAGCAACCAATACCAAGGACGTGTAAATAATGCTGATCCCTGTATTTTTAATGGTTTGTATTAAGGTACTATTGACCTGGTTATTTAATCTAGGTAATTCTTGTTTATAATTCACCAAAAAACGAATGGTAACATCAATTGCAATACCTAATGCAACACTAAACACTAAAACTGTGGATGGTTTCAATGATACGCCTATCCAGCCCATACATCCTGCTGTTATTAGTAATGGCACAATGTTAGGAACGAGCGAGCACATGAGAATTGGAAAGGACCTGAATAAAAAAAGCATACAAAGGGCAATCAATAAAAAAGCCCAAAAAATAGATTCTCCTAATCCTTTAATGATAAAATTACTTCCTTCTAAAAAAGTAACACTACTCCCTGTAATTTGAACATGGTAGTTTGTCGTATCAAAAATGGCTTGTGTAGCACTATCCATGCGTTTTAAAAATATCGGCAATTGTGCACTACCAATATCTTTCATATTTACACTGATTCTGGTCGCTCTTTTATCTGTATCAATAAATTTACTTAATAAAGCAGTAGGTGATTTTGGTGCATTTACTTGAGGTTTCACTTTGTCATCGACTGGCTTTAAATAAGGTGCAATGAAAGCCATCTCCGTACCTGACGGAACCGAATATGAATTGGAATCACCATCATAAAATGCTTGTTTTGCAAATTTGATGCCTTCTGTTAAACCTAAAGGCTTGCCTACTTCAGGCTGTGTCAGTAAAAATTGCTGAAAAGTTTCAATATGATCCAATGGCTTTGTACTTCGAATTAATCCATTTTTCTTTTTAGTATCAATTACAATTTCTAAGGGCATTACGCCACCCGCATTTTGTTCAAACCATTTTAAATCGGTGTATAGCTTGTCTTTCTTAGGAAGATCATCAACAATAAATGCCTCTTTTTTAATTTTTAAAACCCCCGCGATTGAAAAAACCACTAAAATTAAAGTGATACCAAAAACCCATTTCGTATGATTGAAGGTCCAGCGTTCAATTTTAACCAATACATGTGTTAAATATTTATTATCTAAGTATTTAACATGTTTTGGGGCAGGCGGTTTCAAATAGCTCAGTACCGGTGGTATAAAAAATAAACTGATAAAAAACAAAGCCATAATATTGATGCCCGATACCCAACCAAATTCTTTTAATAAAGGACTTTTCGTTAAAGCGAAAACAAAAAATCCAATGGCTGCTGTGATATTACAAAACAAAGTAACAATTCCCATTTTACTGACCATTTGAATAATGGCGGAGGAACGATCATTGGTCTCCTTGTATGCAGTATGATATTTATTTAAAAAGTAAATACAATTAGGAATACCAATAACTACCACTAACGGGGGAATTAAGGCAGTTAATAAGGTAATTTTTTGCCCCATTAAAACCATGGTGCCAAAACTCCAAATAACGCCCATTGCTACCACTGCTAAGCTCATTAGGGTTGCAGGTATGGATCTAAAAAAAAGTAATAATGTAAACGCAGATAACAAAAGGGAACCAATTAAAAACCATATCATTTCTTTTTTAATGCGATCTGCAATAATCGTTCTAATATAGGGTAAACCACTTAAGTGGATGCTTAAATTCGTTTTCGTTGAAAAGGCATTCAGCTTTTCCTCCAACAGACGAATGATTCTTGTTCGAGCACCTGTGTTTATTGAATCAGGAATAAGGCTCACTGCCATGATATATGCATTGCTATCCTTATTGTACAATAA
>JAURIP010000118.1 GCA_030832695.1 Sediminibacterium sp.
AGAAATTAGTGTGATTGGTTATATGTGTGATGCAGAAGAGGGTACTAAAATTATTACTAAAGGAAAAAATGTTTTTGATATTACTGCACAAGGATGGAATGCATTTGGCAACAAAGCATAATTACACTAGTAAGTAATCAAATTTATTAAACGTCGATCTGCAGTTAAACAAAGTAGGTCGGCGTTTTCATTTACCGTTATCATTCCTTTAATTTCCGCATGTTTCATCACCCTTGCTGGATATAAGCTACACATCCTAACGGCCTCGCCCAAATCAATGCCCACTTTAGTAACTAAATTATTGACCGATTTTAGTTGGGTTAAGGAAGAGCCACTTAATATACCCGAACTTTCATATTTATCGCCTGCCATTTGATGTTGGTATATACCTGAACGCGTTGCCGTTACTGCATCTGTTATGCAAAATAATCTATCGCCCATTATTTTTTTTGCAATCTTTATTGCATTAAAATCAACATGAAAACCGTCCGCCACTAAACTACAAGCCACTTTATTATGATTAAATATTGCACCTACCATTCCTGGTGCGCGATGTTGCAATGCGCTCATGGCATTAAATAAATGCGTGGCTACACTAATGTCATTATTAAATGCGTGGGTTGCTTGCTCATAGGTGGCATTGCTATGGCCAGCCGAAACCACGATGCCATTCATTTCAAGTAAGTGAATAATCGATTCGTCTACTATCTCCGGTGCAAGTGTAATCATACTAATAAACGCTTTGCCATAATCCAATAAATCTTGTACTTCTTTTAATGTTGGCTGATGAATATATTCCGTTGCATGCGCCCCCCTTTTTAGTGAATTAATCCAAGGCCCCTCAATATGTAGGCCTATGCAACCCTTTCCACCACTGTCTTTATAATCACGTACCGCATCAATACATTTATATATTATCTCCCAACTTTGTGTTGCCAATGTGGGTTGAAAATAAGCGGTACCGCTAGCCAAACAATAGTTGTATATTTTTTGAATGGTATCGGCTGTTGGAAATTCAGATAATAATTTTTCATCAGCCCCATAAATTTGCAAATCAATCAAAGCGGGTATAATGAGTGGCATTGCATTTTTATGATCATACCCCTCCTTTTTTATATCCGTTACCTTTCCGTTTTCAATTACGATAACCGCCTCCGAAATCCAATGTTCTCCTGTAAATAATTCTTGAACCGATATAACTTGTTGCATTATTATTCAATATTAAAAAAATCAGCGTTCTTCCAAAAAGGAAATTGCGCCCTCGTTTTTATTAACTCTTCTTTTTGTAGTGTAATATGAAATACATCTTCCTCATAAGCGCAGTGATATAAAACTTCTCCTAATGGACCAACGACCATACTATCGCCACTATGCATAATATTTTTACCATCCAAACCAACACGATTCACGCCAATCGTATAGCACTGATTTTCAATGGAACGCGCAGTGAGTAAGGTTTTCCAAGCGTGGTTTCTTTTTTCTGGCCAATTGGCAACATATAATATTACATCATATTCTAAGTCAGGAACATTTGTATTTTCAACATTAGTTCCTCCACTTGTATTTGCTAATTGTTGGCGGGCCCAAACTGGAAAACGTAAATCAAAACAAATTTGTAAATTAATTTTCCAACCCTTTACACTTGCAATTAATCTTTTGTTTCCCTCGCTATAAAATTCATGTTCACCGGCAAAAGCAAATAAATGTCGTTTGTCATAATACCCCAATTGTCCATTGGGCAGCATCCAAATTAAGCGATTATAATAGTTGCCGTTTTCTTCAATAATGACCGATCCGGTGATGATTGATTTTTTAGTCTCTGCCAAACGACGCATCCATTGAACGGTGGGTCCCTCCATGGTTTCTGCAAACAAAGCGGGCTGCATACTAAATCCCGTTGTAAACATTTCAGGAAGTACAATAATTTCAGTCGGCTCGGCAATCGCCATAATCTTTTTAGACAGGGCTTCCAGGTTAGCGCCTTTGTCCTCCCAAGAAAGGGCTGTTTGTATGATTGTAAATTTAAGTGACGACACTGATAATGATTTATGCTTAATTAAAGATACAATAAACGGGGATTATTTATTTTCCCTTATTTAGTTGTTGTAAAATGGGCTGAATGAGGGCCGATTCAAAACCGCGTTGGTATAAAAAAGCCTGTGTTTTGGCCATCCGACTTAAGCCCCTTTCACCTTTAAGACTATTCCATTTCTTTTTGGCTAAAAATAGCAAAGTGGTATTATAGTCATCCAGGTCAATACATTTTAAAGCCTTTTTAATATTTACCGGGCTCACTCTTTTTTGCTGCAGTGCATATTGAATTTTACTTTTCCCCCATTGTTTTATTCGAAAATGGCCTCCTGCAAAAAGGGTGGCAAATCGTTCTTCATTTAAAAAATTGTCTGTAATTAAATTGGATATAATCTCTTCCACTTCACTTTTAGTCATGCCCAATTCGTACAGCTTATCGCGTACCTCCTGTTGGGCCCTTTCTTGATAGGCACAAAAATGCCGTATCCTTTGAATAGCCTGCTCTTTACCAATTCTAATTTTATTCATTTTGTAGATAAGAATGTCAATAAGAAATGCTAAAATAGCTTTTTAATCTTAAGATTTTACATTAGGTTTGTCTTGTTAGAAAAGTTAAATAAATACAAAGGAATTATGAAATTTATAGTATCCTCCTCCTCTCTTTTGAAACATTTGCAACAAATCGCAGGTGTTATTAATACCAATACCGTTTTACCAATTTTAGAAGATTTTTTATTCGAAATTGAAGATAAAAAATTAAATATTATTGCAACCGATTTGGAAACGGTGATGCGTGTCCAAATGGATGTGGAAAGCAAAGCAAATGGTCGCGTCTGTATTCCTGCTAAAATATTAATTGATTCTTTAAAAAATATTGCTGACCAGCCGCTTACTTTTAATATTGATAAAAATTACGCTGTTGAAATTACAAGTGATAATGGTAAGTATAAAGTGATGGGCGAAAATCCAGATAATTTTCCGAAAGAACCTACCGCCGATGATACCACTGGATTTAAAATGACAAGCACTGGACTATTAACTGCAATTAATAAAACTTTATTTGCAGTAAGTGGCGATGATTTAAGACCAGCAATGACTGGCGTATTCTTTGAATTATCAAAAGATGGCGTTCAGTTTGTTGCAACCGATGCACACCGTTTAGTAAGATATAAGCGCACCGATACTAAGGCTACACAAAATGCATCTTTCATTGTTCCCAAAAAACCATTGAACTTATTAAAAAATGCCTTACCAGATAATGAAGATCCAATAACGGTAAGCTTTAATAGTAATCATCTTTTTGTAGATCATGGATCAACACAATTAATTTGTCGCTTAATTGATGCGAGGTTCCCTGATTATAAAGTGGTTATTCCTGCTGACAATCCTTATCGCTTAACTGTAAACAAACATGATTTCCAAAATGCATTACGTCGTGTAAATGTATTTAGTAATAAAAGTACCAATCAGGTTGCATTGAGTATCACTGGTAACGAATTGCAAATGGCAGCGCAGGATATTGATTTTAGTTTTGAGGGTAATGAGCGAATGAGTTGTGAATACAAAGGGGAGGATATTCAAATTGCCTTTAACGCAAAGTTTTTAATTGAAATGTTGAGCGCTGCAGATACAGATGATATTTTTATTGAATTATCTACACCAAGTAAAGCAGGCTTAATCAAACCATCTGAGCAAGCACCGGGCGAGGATTTATTAATGCTAGTGATGCCGCTCATGTTAAATAGCTAATCGGTTCCCTATAAATATGCCCCAGGGCAGATTTTAAAACCCGTTGATCTTCACAGAACATCGGGTTTTTTATTTACATTTATGGTCTAAAAAGAAGCCCATGTTTGAAAGCATACAGTCCTATTTTAGTAGTATTCCAAGCCTACATCGCGCGCTTATTTTAGCAGGCGGAATTACATTTTTTTGGTTGGTTGAATCAGCCATTCCTTTGTTTAAATTTCAATATAGTAAATGGCGCCATGCTTCAATTAATATTTTTTTCACCCTTACGACCATTGTAATCAATTTTGGCTTTGCCTTCTTAATGGTAAAAACAAGTGATTGGACGATTGCAAATAATTTTGGACTTTTAAATAGGGTGTCCTTGCCAATCATAGCGTCGGCCATAATTGGTTTATTATTACTTGATTTTATTGGGGCGTATTTGGTACATATGATTGAACATAAAGTAAAATTTTTATGGAAATTTCACATGGTCCATCATGCAGACACCCATGTGGATACGACCACAGCAAATCGTCACCATCCAGGGGAATCTGTTATTCGTGCGGTTTTTGCGATATTGGCTGTTTTTGTTTTAGGTACACCCATGTGGTTGGTTATGTTATATCAAAGCTTAAGTGTGGTGCTTTCTCAATTTAATCATGCAAATATTAATACTCCATCTTGGTTTGATAAAACTATTGGCTTAATTATTGTTTCGCCTAATATGCATCGCATACATCATCATTTAATGCGTCCGCAAACTGATAGTAATTATGGAAATATATTTTCCTTTTGGGATAAATTATTGGGCACGTATAATAGCACACCCATGTCTGAAATTAAATATGGTTTAGATGTTTTAGATAACCAAAGAGACCAAGAATTATTATATCAATTAAAAATACCTTTTAATAAAAATATTAAAACGGATTATTAAATAAGTTTCATTTATGAAAATTGGTGCTTTTATACCTGCTCGTTATGCCGCTACGCGTTTTCCAGCTAAATTAATGCAAATATTGGGTGACAAAACGGTGATTAGGCATACCTATGATAATACAATAGCTACTGGTTTGTTTGATGAAGTATATGTAGTCACAGATAGTGAAATTATCTTTAATGAAATTATACAAAATGGCGGGAAAGCCATTATGAGCAAACGTTCACACGAAAGCGGTAGCGATAGAATTGCCGAAGCTGTGCAGGACTTGGACATTGATATTGTGATAAACGTACAAGGCGATGAGCCCTTTGTAAAAAGAGAACCGCTAGAAAAAGTTATTGCAGTTTTTTCGGATGTGTCGGTTCAAGTTGCTTCACTAATGCAGGTGCTAACGGATGCCACATTAATTCAGGATCCTAATTATGTAAAAGTAGCAGTAGATAAAAATAACAATGCATTGTTTTTTTCAAGAAGCGTATTACCTTATCCTAGAAGTACCGATTCGCCGATAGTTTATTATGAACATATTGGTGTGTATGCATTTCAAAAACAAGCATTGCTTAATTTTACTAACTGGCCAATGTCTCCATTGGAAGCAGCAGAAAAAATTGAGTGTTTGCGTTATTTGGAAAACGGGGTCTCCATTAAGATGGTCGTAACAGAATATATGGGTGTTGAAATTGATACGCCTGCCGATTTAATTAAAGCGGCAAAGCTTTTATAAGATGCATGGTAATTAATTAAAAAACCAAGTAATTCAATCCGCTATATAGTTTATCTTTGAT
>JAURIP010000257.1 GCA_030832695.1 Sediminibacterium sp.
GATACATTTATTTCGGGAGCAGCATTCATCGAATTTGTAAAGAGTAGGGCCAAGGAATTAGGGCATCAAATTGGGGTAGAATATGCGGAAGGGTTTTTGACGCAAAAGTTGTTGGGGTTGCGTAATTTTGATTCAATCATTTAATTCATATAATATGTCCATCGTAAAAGTAGGAATTATACAAATGTCTTGTAGTGCTGATAAAAGCGCTAACAACCAAAAGGCATTTGAAAAAATAAGGGCAGCAGCAAAGCAAGGCGCACAAGTAATTTGTTTACAAGAATTATTTTCCTCTTTATATTTTTGCGATGTAGAATCCTATGACAATTTTAAATTAGCGGAAGCGATACCAGGAGAAACATCCAATACGCTAGCTGCATTGGCAAAAGAGTTAGGCGTAGTGATTATTGCCTCCTTATTTGAAAAAAGAGCGGAAGGTCTTTATCATAATACCACAGCGGTATTAGATGCGGATGGTACTTATTTAGGCAAGTATCGTAAAATGCATATTCCTGATGACCCTTCTTATTATGAAAAATTTTATTTTACGCCGGGTGATTTAGGATATAAAGTTTTCAAAACAAAGTTTGCCACCATCGGCGTATTAATCTGTTGGGATCAATGGTATCCTGAAGCTGCGCGTATTACCAGTTTAATGGGTGCTGAAATGTTATTTTATCCAACAGCTATTGGATGGGCCACATCGCAGAATGAAGCAACCAATACAGAGCAGTATAATGCTTGGCAAACTATTCAACGCAGTCATGCAGTTGCCAATGGTGTTCCGGTGATAAGTGTGAATAGGGTTGGGTTAGAACAAAATGGAGCGATGAAATTCTGGGGTGGTTCATTTGTGAGTAATCCATTTGGAACCTTACTTTATAAAGCATCACATGACAATGAAGAAATAGCTGTGATAGATATTGATACTGAAAAATCGGACAGTTATCGAACGCATTGGCCGTTTTTACGTGACCGTCGTATTGATTCTTATGAACCCATTACTAAAAGATATATTGATGATGCAGAATAATCATTTAAATGAATTAAGGAAAATGGGTGACGGGGTCACACCCAAATCATTGGGCTATTATTTCCCAGCCGAATTTGCAAAACACGAAGCTATTTGGTTAACATGGCCACACAAGGAAGAAAGCTGGCCTGGTAAAATTGCAAGTATTTATCCATCCTATACGGAGTTTGTTAAAGTAGTTGCATTAACGGAACGTGTTTGTATTAATGTCGTAGATGAAAAAATGCGCAACTCTGCAAATAAAATGTTGCAATTAGCAGGCGTTGATTTAACTAAAGTAACTTTTTATTTACATCCTTCCAATGACGCTTGGTGTCGCGATCATGGACCTTCCTTTTTAATTCGTAATCATCCTGAAGATAAAAAAGCAATTGTTGATTGGAATATTAATGCATGGGGTGGTAAATATCCGCCAT
This sequence comes from Sediminibacterium sp., assembly GCA_030832695.1. The sequence continues at coordinate 1,450 of JAURIP010000257.1, forward strand.
ATGATTTGGATGATGTAATGCCAACAAATATTGCGAAGGCATTGAACTTGCCAGTTTTTTATCCGGAAATAATCATGGAAGGAGGCTCGGTCGACTTTAATGGTGCTGGTACCATTATGACTTCTAAATCATGTTTGTTAAACCCCAATAGAAATCCACATTTAAATCAATCGCAAATTGAAAAATATTTGTGTGATTATTATGGGATGGATCAGGTGTTATGGGTGTCTGATGGCATTGTAGGAGATGATACCGATGGTCATATTGATGATACGGTTCGTTTTGTTAATGAGGATACGGTTATTACAGTCATTGAGGATAATGTGTTGTCGGATAATCATGAAATTTTACAACAAAATTTGAGGGAGCTAAAACAAATGCGCTTATTGAATGGCAAGCAATTAAATATCGTAGAACTCCCAATGCCAGCAGATGTTATTTATGAAGATCAAATGCTTCCAGCATCTTATGCTAATTTTTACATCAGTAATGGGCATATTATTGTACCCACTTTTAGATGTGACAAGGATGATAAAGCCATGCAAATTATTCAATCTTGTTTTCCAACACGCCAAGTAGTTGGGATTGATTCAACGGATATTATTTGGGGTTTAGGTAGCTTTCATTGCTTAAGTCAGCAAGAGCCAAGTGTGGATTAATAGCAGCGCAATTAATTTTAAATTATTTTCAATAAAGTACAAAAATAAATTTTTATACTAACAATTGTTAGCGTAAATTTATACAAATTTTTGTATATGGATTTTAGATTAACGGAAGAGCAATTAATGATTCAAAAAGCGGCTCGTGAATTTGCGCAACAACAATGTTTGCCAGGAGTCATTGAAAGAGATGAGCAGCAAAAATTTCCCAAAAATCAAATTGAACAATTAGCTGATTTAGGTTTTTTAGGTATGATGACTGCACCTGAATTTGGTGGTGCAGGAATGGATACCGTATCCTATGTATTGGCAATGGAGGAAATTTCAAAAATTGATGCAAGTGTAAGTGTTTGTATGAGTGTGAATAATAGTTTAGTGTGTTGGGGTTTGGAACAGTATGGCACTGATAGTCAAAAACAAAAATATTTAACGCCATTAGCACAGGGTAAAAAAGACGGGGAATTATATTTAGGTGCTTTTTTATTAAGTGAACCTGAAGCAGGAAGTGATGCAACGCATCAGCATACCTCAGCAATGGATAAAGGGGATCATTTTATTTTGAATGGGGTTAAAAATTGGATTACGAATGGTTCAAGCGCTTCGGTTTATTTAGTGATGGCACAAACTGATGCGAGTAAAGGACCTAAAGGGATTAACGCATTTATCGTTGAAAAAAATACGCCGGGTATTACGGTGGGGCCGAAGGAAAATAAAATGGGTATTCGAGGTAGTGACACACATGCCGTTTCGTTTACAGATGTGGTGGTGTCGAAACAAAATCAAATAGGGGCTGATGGTTTTGGCTTCAACTTTGCAATGAAAACTTTGAATGGGGGGCGTATAGGTATTGCAGCACAAGCTTTGGGTATTGCTAGTGGTGCTTATGAATTAGCATTAGCTTATAGTAAACAACGACAATCATTTGGAAAGCCGATACACGAACATCAAGCGATTCAATTTAAGTTAGCTGAAATGGCTACCCGTATACAAACAGCCAGATTTTTA
>JAURIP010000259.1 GCA_030832695.1 Sediminibacterium sp.
AAAGCACATCAACAGTCTTTGCACCATAATTACTAAAATCAGTTAATAATACATTATTTAAACTAGGATCACTACTCGCACCAATAGTGATGACATTATTAGCGGTATCCTTAAAACTAGGGGAGTAAGTATTTGGGTACACCTTTTTAATATCTAAATTATAAAATTCGTTTCCAGCGGAGTGAATCAGTAATACATCTTTTTGTGCTGCATATCTCATCGCACTATCAACCCAAGCTTGCCCGGGTGAATAGGATTTGCCAAAACTCATATTGATAATTTTTGCGCCATTGTCAACTGCATATCTAATGGCTAAGGCAACATCCTTATCATATTCATCACCATCGGGAACTGTTCTTATGCCCATAATTTTTAAAGCGGGATATAAATTATTTACCTGCCAACCGGAGTCTGGTATACTAGCAACAAGTCCTGCAACATGCGTTCCATGACGTGCATTAGGTCCTGTGATATCATTGTTGCCATAATATTTATCAGAAAAATTAAAATAGGCATCTTTGATAATATCGGCTCTTATATCTGCAGGGGCCTCGTCTTTTGCGCTTGCTGCTTTTTCTTTTCCTTCTATATATTCTTCTAAATCTTTTACAATTTCAGGATAGGTACTTTCTCTTTCAATGCCAAGTATTTTTACAGCCCTTAAATACGCCATCTTGGTATCAAGTGTCACCCGACCAATCGGTTGGTAGGATTCTAAAATGGATACAGTAAAATTTGAATCTGGTAATTCCTTTAATAATAAAGTCCCCATTTTTTTTATGGCATTGCTTGCCATTTTAATATATTGAATCGAGGACAAATCATTCTCAGCAACTTTAATTTCATCAGCCGTTTGTTTCCAAATAAAATAAGTAGCTTTTTCTTTTGAACTTAATTGGTTGGTATCAATTTGTTTGCCATCATATATGCTTTTGTATCGATGATAAATTCTGGTCATTTCCGCAGCGGCTTTATCGATGTTTCGGCCATCTTTTCCTCCTAAAAAATTCCATCCATGCACATCGTCAACGTATCCGTTTTTATCATCATCCAATTGATTGTTGGGAATTTCTTTTGGATTCCTCCAAAGCAAATTTTTCAATGCAACGTGGTTGGTATCAATGCCGCCATCAATAACAGCAACAATTACTGGACTTGCTTTTTGTGGCAGGGTAGCTAATAATTTATAAGCTTTATTTAAACTAATGCCATGAACTGAATCAGTCGCGTAATCCTTCCAATGCCAGTTTTGGCTAGCTTGTCCATTAACTACTTGACCCGAAATAGAACATAAGAATAATAGGAATATAAAACGCATATACTAGATAAATTTAAAAATACTTAATTAGGAATTTTTAATTTTTTCAATGGTGTTCGTTGTTGAAAATCCTTCAATGATGGGATTGATGATTACTTTTCCACCATTGGCAATCACTTCCTTTGCGCCTACAATTGTTTCAATGGTGTAATCACCCCCTTTCACTAAAACATCTGGTAATAAACTGCTGATCAATTCCAATGGCGTATCTTCTTCAAATATCACGACCATATCTACTAATAATAAATTGGCTAAAATTAAGGCGCGATCATTGGTATTATTGATTGGACGATCAGGCCCCTTTAATCGCTTAACGCTGGTATCACTATTAAGTCCTACAATTAAATAATCTGCTTCCTTTGCTGTTTCCGCTAAAGAATATAAATGTCCTGGATGTAAAATATCAAAACATCCATTGGTGAATGCAAATGTTTTGCCCAATACTTTCCCTGCGGCAATGGTTTGTTTTGCTTCGGCAACTGTTTTTATTTTTTGATGAATCGTTTCAACTAATCGCATATCACTTTAATTGTTTGTTGATAAATGGGAGCAGAATTAAAGCGAGTCCGCCTAATACTATCACAATGATCATTTGCGAAAACCATTGTAAGGTTCCATTGGCTAAGCCAAGCGTGTACTCAATGCCGTTTAATTCTAATACCTTGGCCATAAAGAAAGCATAGGCACCAATACCACCTGGGGTGATAATCATGCCAATACTCGCGTAGGCTAGGCAACTGATTGCAGTTGAAAACGAACTGGCAGTTCCTTCTGTTCCATACAATCCAATATAGGTAGCCAATAAATATAAAAACCAAATACTAAAGGAATAGAAAAAGAATAAATTATGCTTTTTTAATTTAGTGGCACTGATAAGTCCTTCCCAAATACCTTTGATGATTTTTTTAATAGGGTTGATGATACTTTCAAATTTATGTTTAAGTGTAAAATATAAAATGAAAGCTAGGATCACTAAAAAAGTTACAATCCCTAAAATTATAAATAAGTTATTATTAGAATCAGTTCCAGTATTCCCGCCGGTTTGTAATTGTTGCCAGCCTGCTTTAATTACATTGAATTGTAAAGTAAGGGCTAATAAAAATACCACGCCAAGGCTGATGACATCAAAGGCCCTTTCAGCGACAATGGTACCCACAATTTTTTCAGCAGGTACCTTTTCATACTTAGCCAGCAAGGTACATTTTAACACTTCTCCTAATCTTGGAATGGCTAGGTTGGCCAGGTAACCAATGAGCACGGCTAAGAATGTGTTCATGATGGAAGGTTTGTATCCCAAAGGTTCCATCATCAATTTCCAACGCAGGGCCCTAATGTAATGAGATAGGCCTAAAATGAAAAATATAGGGAGGATTAGCCAAAATTTAGACTTAGCCAATGCCTTGGTAAATTTATCCCATTCTTGTGGCGGAATTTGATGTAAACTCCACCAAATCAGCAATATGCCAATCAAAAAGAAGAATCCTATTTTAAAAAATTTGGCCATAATTGGGGTTGCATTTTCCTATCTTCTGCAAAATACGACCAATTGTTAAGATATGCGTTGGCCGAGGGGGTTTTATTCCTCTTTTTTGTGGTTTCTTAAAGTCCTTGGTTTTATGTAACTTCGCAGACTCAAAGATGGTTCTGAGTTAAATTCAAAATGAATGTCTGAAAAAAAACGAATCTTATATATCGCCACAGAAATGTCGCCCTATTTGGAGCTGACCGAATTTGCGGAGGTTATCAATAAGCTCGCAATTCAAAGTAATGACAGTGGGT
>JAURIP010000098.1 GCA_030832695.1 Sediminibacterium sp.
ACAGGCGCGCAATAATGCAAGCCCCGCCTCAGTTTGCTGTGCATTCATTTCATTAAATGTAATGCCTTTTCTTACGAATGGGACAAAATGAAAATTATATCGCTCTTCACTGTCAAAGGGGAATAAAGTGCCTGTTTTTTGTTCGGCACCTAATAAATCAATAAAGTTATTAGCTTTTTTTAATATATCCTGTGCGTTCCCTATAAAAATAATTAAACAGATGTTTACAATTGTCAGAAATACTTTTTTCATTTTAATTTATTTATGGATAATCTAGCGGTTAATATTAATCAATTTAAAGCCGGCATGGCTTAATTATTTTTTTCTTTTATTTGCTTTAACAATAATTCCAAGGCTGCTACTTTTTCTGGATACTGGTTTGCCAAATTATTTTTTTCACCTATATCATCTTTCAAATTGTATAACTGTGGAATAGCTGCGTTACCAGTTTCAATATTGGTGGCACCTGACATGGCTTTCCCATTGGAAGGCGCTATGTATTTCCAGTCACCACTTACGATAGCTAAAGTTCCGGCATGTTCAATATAAGTGGTTCGCCCTTGGTTGGTTTTACCTAATAATGCGTTCATGTGATTTTCACTATCTATTGCATCACCATTGGGAATTTTAAATTTGAAATAACTCGCAAAGGACGCTAATAAATCTATTTGACTCACCAATGCAGGTGATACCTGATGTGGTATGGTTCCTGGCCAACTTACAATAAACGGTACCCTATTCCCACCCTCAAAAATACTTGACTTCCCCCCGCGTAATGTGCCCAAAGGCGTATGGCCATTTAATTCAGTGATAGAACCATCTATATATCCGTCATTTAATACTGGACCATTGTCGCTCGAAAAAATAATCATGGTATTTTTCTCAACGCCTAATGCTTTTAGTTTACTTACAATTTCGCCAACAATCCAATCCAATTGTAAAATAGCATCCCCCCTAAAACCTAGACCACTCTTGCCTTTAAACATTGTCGCCGGCATTCTAGGTACATGGGGTTCTGTAGAAGAAAAATATAAAAAAAAGGGTTTGCTTTTATTGCCTTCCATAAATTGCTTCGCCTTTTCTAAAAAAGTAAATGAAAGTTCTTCATCCGACCACCTAGCCGTTTTACCGCCAGTCATATAACCAATACGACCAATATTATTTACAATGGTTTGGTCATGCCCTTGAATTGGATCAGTATGCATTTTTAATAATTCAGGATGCTCTTTGCCTGTTGGATCATCCCCCAATTTTTCTTTATAACTTACTTTAATTGGATCGTTTAAATCTAATCCTACAACATTGCCATTCTCAATAAAAACCGTAGGTACCCTATCTGCAGTTGCTGGAAAAATAAATGAAAAATTAAAACCCACTTCATTGGGTCCCGGTTTTATAGTTGCATTCCAATTTTTTTGAATTACCTCGCCTAATCCTAAATGCCATTTCCCAACAATGCCAGTTTGATAACCTGCCTTTTGAAAGACCATTGGTAATGTGGTTTTATTTGCTGGAATAATTAAGGCTGCATCTCCAGTTAATATTCCAGTCCCATCCTGACGCCAAGGATATCTTCCAGTCATCAATGCATAACGTGATGGGGTGCAGGTAGCAGAGGTAGTGTGGCCATTACTAAAAACAATGCCTTGATTAGCTAATTGATCAATGTTTGGGGTATGTAATTTCGTTGCCCCATTATAACTCACATCCCCATAGCCTAAATCATCTGCATATATATAAATTACATTCGGTTTTTGCTGTGAAAAAGCAAGTTGGGATATAAGTAAAGTAATAAATATAAGTCCGATTTTTTTCATAGTTGGATTGATTTATACTAATTGTTAGAATTAGTGTAGCAATTGGATAGGGCGATTTTGGTAACTATTCTTTGCGTTATTACTTTAGCGCGTTTAAATACATGAAATAAATTTAACGAAAATTGAGTAAGTATTGAAAAATGCAGTGATTTATAATGGCCCTATAGGATAGATGGATACATTTTTGTTCCCTTTTTTGTTTATTGGAACATATTTAAATAGCATTCGTCTAAAAGGAGGGTGGGTTTGGCTGTATTTTTGAAAAAAATATACAATATGAAAAAAGTAATCTTAGGGCTTCTTTTAACGGCTTCTCTTATTTCATGTAATAACGAAAGTGCAAAAAGAGAACAAATAGCTAATGACAATATTAAATTTTATGCCCATGTATGGGATGTGGCAATTGTTGAAGGAAGAGTCAATATTTTAGATACGGCTTACAGTCCAGATGTAGTTTTACACACCGTGCCTGAAGTTAAAGGTGCCGCGAATGCAAAAGCATATTATGAAAACTATGTGACTGGCTTTTCAGAAAGAGAATTTATCATTAAAGATATTTTTGCGTCAGGTAATAAACTAACAAAGTATTGGCAGTTTAAAGGAGTACATTCTGGTAACTTTTTCGGTATCCCAGCTACAGGTAAAAAAGTGGACGTAATTGGTTGTACAATTGCAACAATTGTGGATGGTAAAATTACAGAAGAAATAGATTTCCTTGATAACTTAGAATTTTTTAGACAGCTTGGATTAATGCCTCGCTAAATTTAATACGACCATTATAAGTAAAGGCCATCTATCATTAGGTGGCCTTTTTTTATGATTCTTTTTCAGCAAGACCTTTGATATATGCCGAAGGCGTTACGCCTTTTCTTTCCTTGAATGCATCAATAAATTTTGATCTTGATACAAAGCCTGCATTGATTGAAATGGCTTCAATAGTAATATCTTTTGCTTTGCCCTCGTCTATATTTTTACATACATAATTAATACGCTGGTCATTTTTCCACTCACCAAATGTTTTGGAGAGCTCCTTATTAAAATAGTTGGATAAAACACGTTCTGATATTTTTAAATCAAAGGACATTTGAGAAAGTGAAAACCCTTTTTTAATAAATGGAAGTGTTGCTAGATAAGGCTTTAGGGTGATATCTATATTTTCAAAATTTGCCGAAGGCGTAACTTTTTTTGCAATACTTGATTTTATATCTTCAATAATTCCTTCTGAATCATTTTCAATATTATAGGAAATATTACCATATAATACTTTGGGATTTAAGAATAGAATGAAATTTTGTATTACAAATGCGCCCCCGCAAATTCTAAAAAAATATAATTCTGAAAATAAATCAGTTGATCTGATATTTAAAAATGTGAATTGATGGTATAGCGTGGTCATATGACCTAGGCTATTAGAGGCAATTAATAACTGAATAAATATAAGTGTGTTAACCCACCTGCTGATAATAGTATGATTAGAGGGCACCATCCCATATTTATTAATAATAATTTTTGTACGATTTCTGAAATAAAAGAAGGATAATAAAGCGTAAAGGATTAAATGTATTGATCTCGAGTATAAAATAAATTCAAAACTGACAAAGTAAAAATTAAGAGAATAATCCTCTGTCACTTTTACAATTTGATGTGCTATTTCAAATTTTTTATCAAAGGGTAAGCTTGTATAAGGTAAGGTTGCAATTAATATTAAAAAGGCTGGAATAAAATGGAGCCAGTCCGTTTTTGTAAACCGTTTACTATCTGAAATGGTAGTTCTTACATAAATAAATAGTAAGGGCCCTATGATATAGGATAAGGGTAAAAAGTGGACAAAAAAGATAGCCTCCCAAAATTGATTATTTGAAAAATGCAAGCCAAAATAAACCAGTACAATTAGATTACAACACAAGAAAAATAGGGCTAAAAATATATTGGACCTGTTTAAAGCACTTAGGTAGTATATTAAGATAAAGGATGTGAAAAATCCGAAGATCGGTGCCAAAATTTCCATAAATCAATGATTTATAATAGATTGAGTAAGGAAGATAAGGGAAAATACACAAAATATATAAATAAAGCCTAATTGATGAATATCAAATAGGCTGTTCCATTTACCGTATTTGGAACATTTGACTGCTGTATAGCTAATTGCTTACTAAATAGAAAGGAACTGCTTTTGGTGTAATATATTTCCATCAACACTATAGTGCGTGAATTGGATATTTGGCACATTATTTAGTCTATTGGCTTGAATATTAAGAAAACCACCGACGATGTTTAAATATTCATGCTCCGGGTATATATCCTCCTTTTTCCAACCACCCGCATGTTCATCACTTGCAGGACCACAAGCAAATTCATAAGTGCCTGTTTTTAAGTGCTTTGAAACGTATTGCCAATGCCTATCGCCACAAACAACAAATGTGTTTTTATCGCCTTGGATAAATCCACGAATTTCATCCCCCTCAAATATAAAATTGGAGTTAGCGTGGTTATCCTTTTTTTGAGGTCGGTCTGGACCTATGATGGGCGTAGGAGAAATCAATATTTTAAATGTTGCATCCGATGATTTATAAGTTTCCTTAAACCACGCCATTTGTTCTTTACCCCAAATTGTTTTATCAGGTCCATCTGGCATTTCATTGGGCATTCGGTAATCTCGACCATCAAATAACCAAATTTGTACATCCTTGCCCCACCTGAATGTTCGGTATGATTTTTCACTATGAGGCACTTGCTGTTTATACAATTCGGCACCTTGTTTAAATGTAAAGTCCCCCATGAATTTAGTTTTAGTTGCAGCGTGACAATCATTCATCCAAGTATCATGATCATCCTTCATAAAGTAACAAGGAACATTTCGATAAAATGTAACATTATTTAGAAGGCTATTCATTTTTTGCCAATTCCATTTTGCTAGATCTAAATTTTTTGCAATTTGATCATGGTATAAAACGTCACCTGTATGTACTAAAAACTGTGGATTCATTTTTTGCATTTCCTTAAATATCTTAAATCCCCCATTCATTGGATCATCTTGGTGCGAATATTCATGACAAGTAGTGACCATAAAATTAATAGGGGCAGCTTGTTCATTTTTGGGTGCAGTACTAAAGCTGCCTTCCATAATTTTGATCCCTTTACTATTTGTTTTACCCAACACATTTATCTCATACTTGGTGTTCGCTTCGAGATGGTAAAGATTAAATTGTGTAGCAAAATCAGATTCAGTAGCTACTTGTATCCATTTAGTCGTTTGCCATTCCGTTGTTCCTATGGCGCGATATTTTACACTTATTTGACCAGCAATTCCGGGCACTGCACCATCTAATGTTTGCAGGGTATGTCCATCAGGCATGACTACTTTAACATTTTTATCAGGCCTACCCATTTTATATTTTTTATCAAAATAAGCTGTGTCATGCCACTCGTTCACTGCGTCATCCCAATACAGAATCGTTGGATGAATACCTGTATCTTTTACACGTGATTCATTTACAGTAAGTCGCGCCCACACTATAGCTGATGTAGCAGTAATCTCGCCAATCTTTATACCGGTTGTAAAAAAGGGGGTGTCTAAAACTGATAAATTTTTCATTGCAGGAAATGCTGCAATCATCCTCACTGAACTTTGTATGATAAACTTTCTTCTTTTCATAATTCTATAAAATGTGTGGCCATGTAATTAGGATTTAATTTCTACTCCCACCGATTTTGTAATCTATCTTGTTTTTGTAAATTTTTTATAATTGATAAATAAGACAATTAAAATAATGGCTAAACCAAAAAACTCCCTTGATTCCTCAATCCAAGGTTGCTCGGCTTTCATAGTAGCTGCGATATTTGCAGCATCATGAAAACGCATCCAATCAATCACCCCATTTTGATCTAACAATTTATATACTGCATAAAGACTGTAAAATATAAATCCTCCGGTGTATGCATTTTTATAAAATTTTTCACGCGCAGCCAAAAAACAAAGTACTGCTGGGAAAAGATAAATAGGTACCCATAAATAAGGATCTGGGTCATTATATTGTACTACAGCAAATAATATAAAAATGAAAACAAACAATTGATTAAAGCGTATCATATAAAATATATTTTATGTAATGATTTTATTTAATGTAATGCCTAAGTTAATAAATCGTAAAAGTCAATAAAGGTAATTAATACAACCATTTTAACAGCACCTATTTTACTTAAGCAATTTAGGACAATTTAGATGATTATAGATTGATTGAAAGCTTAAATGTGATGGAATACATTTGAAAAATCTTGTATATTAATTCCATTAAAACAATTATATTTGATA
>JAURIP010000138.1 GCA_030832695.1 Sediminibacterium sp.
TAAAACTGCTAAACAAATAGTGGTTTTTGTAACCAGAAAGGATTTATGGCCCCAACGTGCCAAATGGAATTACGACAGATTAAAAAATGCCATTAAAGGCGAACCTAATAAATTAGAAAAAAGAGGATTGGATTATTACGGTAAATTAATGCCCTTAGCTTACCGAAGTGATATTTTTGGTGTATTTGCTTTCATACGCCGATGCATGAGTTTTTTTATGGGTTTAAGGAAACCATTTATTCGATTTGGCGGAAAAGCAGATCAAAGAATCACCGTGCATAAATCATGCGCTTTAGCTGCACAAACATTTATGCTTTCTATTGCAGCGGAAGGTTTCGAATGCTGCCCAATGGAAGGATTTGATCAAGTACGCGTAAAAAAACATTTGAATTTACCCAGCGGTGCTGAAATTAATATGATCATTAGTGTGGGCAAGGGAACGAATGATGGCGTGTGGGGCCCTCGTTTCAGAATACCTTATGAAGAAGTGGTATTTGAAAGATAATTGATCATAATACATTATTTCGCAGGCGTAATAATAATGTTACGATATTCAATTACGCCATGATCACCTTGCATCATAATAGGCCCTGGCTCCTCTTCACGGCTATCCAATGCGCCTCCAGTAATGCCTGGAATGATTTGGTTTTGAATAATAATTTTACCATTCGCAATCACAGTCACAATGCGACCCACTAATGTAATATCAAAGGATTGCCATACACCAGGATCCTTTGCCACCATTTCCAATGGATCAATAAAACCGTATAATCCGCCTAAATGAATATTGGTCGCTTCCATCCCCTTGCTATCCTCAACTTGCACTTCATAACGGCCCCTTAAATAAACGCCGCTATTACTTTCCTTGGGATAACGAAACTCTATATGCAATTTAAAATCATCAAATGTTTTAACTGATCTAATATTTGATCCTGGACGAGGGCTTCTTAAAATTCCATTTTCCACCACCCATTGATTGTCTTTTCCTAATGCCTGCCATCCATCTAAATTTTTTCCATTAAATAAAGGAATGGGTTTACCCCAAACTGGTGCTTTATCTCTTTTCAAACTTGGCGCAGGCACACCCACCCAAGTAAGCGTTTGTCCTTTTGGGGTAACCATGGTGCCAGATAACTTTCCGTCCTTTAATACCCCTTCCACTATTAATTCTTTATCCGTTACTTCCCATTGTGCAGGAATATGGAAAGAAACTTTGTTGTCTTTAAAAATAACTTCCGAAATAGGACGCGCACTACCACCATCCGCTACAAAATGTCCTGTTAATGTTTGAATGCCTAACAATCGTACTTCCAACCAGGAGGCTGCTAAACGATCTCCTAAATCAACAGTTAAATTCCACCTGCCTTCAATGGGCTGACGCTTTGGTACTTCTCCGGAAGCAAATAAATGGACGCCTGAAATGAATAAGGCAATAATTAAGAAGATAGGCCTTAGTAGCTTTTTCATTTTGATTTTGGTTTTTACAATCAATAGGAATTATAAATTGATTGGCAATGATGATTGAATTTACAATAAATTGTGAAATAATCTCGCCTATAAATATACATATTTTGAAAGATAAACCTACTACAAAATAAACGGTTACCTTTTTTACAACTGATAACCAAGGAATTCAAAGAAGGGGCCCAATATATAAGGAATAAATTGCTACTTTTACCCCAAAATTCGGTACAAATAATATAATTTCTCAATAATGATTAACGGTAAAAAAGTAGTAGTAGTAATGCCTGCCTATAATGCAGAAAAAACATTAGAGCAAACTTATAATGAAATTCCATTTGATATTGTAGATGATGTTATATTAGTGAACGATGCAAGCAAGGATCATACCGTCATTGAAGCGGAGCGTTTGGGGATTAAACATATTATTACCCATGCGCAAAATAAAGGCTATGGCGGCAACCAAAAATCATGCTATAATAAAGCGCTTGAATTAAATGCAGATATCGTAGTCATGCTTCACCCCGACTACCAATATACGCCTAAACTTATTTTAGCAATGAGTAGTATTATTGCCAATGACTTATACCCTGTTGTTTTTGGATCAAGAATTTTAGGAAAAGGTGCATTAAAAGGCGGCATGCCGATGTATAAATTTATCGCCAATCGTATTTTGACTTTAACACAAAATATTTTAATGAACCAAAAGCTAAGCGAATATCATACAGGCTATCGTTCATTTAGCAAAGAAGTGTTGTTAAAAGTGAATTACGAAGCCAACAATGATGATTTTGTATTTGACAATGAAATGATTGCGCAAATTTTTGATGCCGGATTTGAAATTGGTGAAGTCACCTGCCCTACTAAATATTTTGACGATGCCTCCTCCATTAATTTAAAACGAAGTATCCAATATGGCATTGGCGTGCTTGGCGTTTCCTTTGGCTATTTTTTCAAGCAATTAGGTTTGTACAATTCTCCGATTTACAAACACAAGCACTAATACATGCTTATTGGGGTAGGCGCTTGTAAAAAGCAAACCCATTTTTTTCATACAATTTAATCAAGGCAGGCATAGTGTCTAAGATTTGTCTATTTTGAATCTTAATTGAAAAATAAGCTGGCTTATCAATATTGCCATACAATACCCACTGACTAAAATTAAGCTCCTTCTGCTTTGTTGTAAGCGTATCAGGCTGCTTGCTTCCTCCCGCTAACACACTATCAATTTTAATTTTCTGCGCTGATAGATAGAGCTGCTTTTTTGAATAAAAATATTGCGCGTAACTTCGATAGCCCACTGTTTCAACATAACAATCCTCCCCTTGTCTTTTTTCAAAAAATTCAATGTTAGCCCGTTGGCTAATACCTTCAATTTTAGGTACAATCATTACCGAGGTATATAAGCAGCAAACAGTAACACTTAAAAAAAGCAAACTTGTTTTTAATTGATTTTTTTTGCTAAACAAGTAAAACAATACCCCTAGTAATAAAACGCCGCCGCCCAGGCCATCCCACCAATACCATTGCACATTTGCCTGCAAATTGGCTTTTGCGAATGGATCCTCCAGTAAATGAATCCAAACTGCTTTGTTCACTAACGCAAATGGAATCGCAATCAAAATCAAGGATAATAAAAATCCAATAATACCTATTAACAGTTTGAATACAATATGCATTCTTCTTACTTTACCGGTGAAAATTTCATACAGGTAAAAACTTGCAATAGCTGTTAAAGGAAACCAACAAAGTGAGGAATAGTGAACGATTTTTGTTTTTACTATTGAAAATAGCAACAAGGTTACCCAAAATAAAATTCCCATCCATTGTTTGAACATTTTTTGTTCATTACGTTCCATTTGAATAAACATCCCTTTCATAAAAAAGATAGAAGCAGGAAAACAACCCAATAACAACACCCACCAATGATAAAAAAAAGGTTCCCCATGATCCGCATCATTAGTACTAAATATGGCTATCTGTCGCTGCAAAAATTCAATTAAAAAACTGGGACCATTTTGAATTAAATCAACCCCAAACCAGGCAAAACAAACTAATAATGTAGTTACAAAAATGGCGATAAACTCTTTACCATTGATGAAAAATCGAAAGCGGTTTAATACAACGACTACCACATAAGTTAATAATGCAATTAAAATGGCCACTGGCCCTTTTGTTAAAACAGCCAATCCTAAAAACACACCTGTTAAAACCAGGTGCTTCATTCGATTTACTTGAAGCATTGTTGTTAAGGAGTAAAAATGGTAAATCGCTAAGAAAATAAATAAGTTGAACCAAGGATCAATGATGCCACTTTTGAAATATAAAAAAGTAACAAAAGTGCCCAAATAAACCATGACCCAGATACGGGCAAAATATTCGTTGAAAATTTGTTTGCCTATTCGAAATAAAACAACCAATGTTATAATGCCACAAATCGCATTGGGAAAACGCGCACTAAATTCATTGACACCAAATAGTTTCATGCTCACAACCTGCATCCAGAAAAAAAGTGGTGGCTTCTCCGTAAAACGGTTGAAATTAATTTGTACCGAAAAATAATTTCCCGAAGCAATCATCTCTCTCGCACTTTCAGCAAAATTGATTTCATCCCAATCAAACAAATGCACATTCCCTAAAAAAGGAATAAACAAGATGGCCGCAACCAATGCAACTGTAAATTCGTTTCTAAAAATATGCTTCATCATATACCTACTGGGTTAAAACAAATAACTCCTGAATTCCTATTTAAAAAATTCCAGGAGTTATTTGTAAAATGTGGAGTCGAGGGGAGTCGAACCCCTGTCCAAACAATGTTACCATTGATCTTCTACATGCTTATTGTTTTATTACTTGTCGGTAAATAACAGGAAAAACACAAACCAATTATTCACTTAGCTGGATGGTACTTAAATAAAAGGCACAGCCTACTTTTATCGCATCCCGTTTTGTTTTGATTGGGCTGAGGAGCGGGTAACGGGCCTACCTTCTCGCTCGACCATAATGGAAGTTAATTCACTGAATTAAGCAGCCATGGCGTAATTTGCTTCGCCTTTTGATTGTTTGGTATTCAGATTAAAGTGCTAATTACCCAACGCACTGCATGCTTACCCCAACCGCTACGATTGCTGTCAAAACCATACGACCCCATTTCACTATTAAATTTGCAAATGATTATTTAAAGTGAACCTACAAAATTACCGCTTATTTAAACAATCTCCAAAAGTCCAAGCCTAATGCATAAAACATAAGCCCAAACATGAGCACCATCCCTACTATTTGCGCGTATTCCATGAATTTATCACTTGGTTTACGACCAGTAATCATTTCAAAAAGTATGAATAGCGCATGCCCTCCATCCAATGCTGGAATAGGAAGTACGTTCATAAAAGCCAAGATGATTGAAAAAATAGCAGTCAAGGTCCAAAATCTTTCCCAATCCCAACTGGATGGAAATGTATTTCCAATACTTATTAAGCTACCCAAGGAATCATTCGGATTTA
>JAURIP010000189.1 GCA_030832695.1 Sediminibacterium sp.
CGGCCCAAGCAATCCAAAAATGCTTCCTTTTTGTATTTCAAAACTAATATCATCCACCGCTTTTTGGGTAGCATAATATTTTTTTAAATTTGACAAACGTAATAGTGGATCCATATTTTTCAATTTGAATCAAAATTAAACTCATTTTTTGACAATCGATGCCTCATTTATGAAATGAAAAATTTGACCTTGCAGCGGTTGTAAAAGGGGATAATAGGCTATCTTCGATCCAAATTTAGTGTATGCGCTCAAACATTTTTAGTAATAGGAAGTCGGTCTATCTTTTCATTATCACAATATTATTTATTGGGTTGAGTAGCTGGGGCTTTTTAGTACACCGCACGATTCATCAAATTGCGATATACAGTTTGCCAGAACCATTGCAATCTTTTTTTTATCAGGACATGACCTATTTGGTTGCTAATTCAACAAGACCTGATACGCGCAGAAATGCTGATAAAACAGAAGCAACAAAACATTTTATTGACCTTGAAGCATATGGTCCTAATGCTGCTAATGAAATGCCTCTAAATTGGGAGGCGGCTGTAAAACTATATTCCAAAGATTCTTTGCTTAAGTATGGCTGGGTACCTTATTTGATTATTGAGCAGTTAGATAAATTAACGAATGCTTTTCGATCAAAAAATAAGGATAGCATCCTATTTTATGCTGCAGATTTGGGGCATTATATTGGAGATGCTCATGTGCCTTTACATACCTCTCTTAATTATGATGGACAACTCACAGGGCAAAAGGGGTTGCATAGTTTATGGGAATCCTTTGTGCCAGAATTAAGAATTGATCAATACCAATTATACAATCCTCATACCGCTAAGTATCTTAAAAACCCTAATAAAGCTATTTGGTTGGATATTCGAAAGGCTGCGACCTTAGTCCCTGAATTATTAGCGATTGAAAAGGAAGTGTCTACTAAATTTAATCCCGAAACAAAATATAAAACAGTAATGCGTTATGGTCGCCAAACAGAAGTATATACTAAAGAATTTGCTGAAGCATATGCGAATGGATTAGGATCTACGGTGAATGCGCAATTGATTGCTTCTGCAAATATGATTGCTGATTTTTGGTATACAGCATGGGTTAATGCGGGTAAGCCTAGTTTTATAACAAGAGATATCTCACTTAATTTATCTGCTGAATTAAAATCGTTTAAACTAAATCGTTTAATTCAAGATGAACTATTATTAAGTAAGAAAGAGAAGCCCGAGAATTAATAATTATAAATTCGATATTGATAAGCCATATCCTAAAGCAATTTGGTGCACAATTTTTTGTCCATCCATCGCTGCACTTACAATACCGCCTGCATAACCAGCACCTTCCCCACAAGGGTATAAATTTTTTATCTGCGGATGTGTTAATGTGTCTGCGTCTCTCGGAATACGCACGGGGGATGAAGTGCGACTTTCAGTAGCTACTACTATTGCATCATTGGTATAATAGCCCTTCATCTTTTTTCCAAATGCCTTAAATCCTTCCTGCAAAGTTTTATGTACAAAATCAGGTAATACTTTTTGTAATGGTGCCGACAGTAATCCAGGTAAATAACTTGCATCTGGTAAAGTGTCGGATAATTTATTGGTACAAAAATCGACTAGTCTTGCTGCTGGTGCTACTTGCAATCCGCCGCCTATTAAAAATGCAGCTTGCTCCACTTGTTGTTGAAATGCCAACAAACTTAATGGATGAACCGTATTGCTTTTTATTGTTTTTTCAATCAGCGGATTTGCATTTGCTCTATTTTCTTTCCATTGTTGATTGATATAATTTATCGCAGTAGGCGTGTCAATTTGCACCACCATACCACTATTGGCGTAGGGGTTATCCCTTTTACTAGGGCTCCAACCGTTCACTACTATTTCACCTGGGGCCGTTGCTGCTGGTGCAATAATTCCACCAGGACACATACAAAAACTAAATACGCCACGTTCACTTACTTGTTCCACTAAATTATAAGCTGCTGGCGGTAAATTTGGATCCTTAGTGACGCAATGATATTGTATGCGGTCAATAATATTTTGTGGATGTTCTACTCTTACCCCTAATGCAAAAGGCTTCGCTTCAATTAAAATATTTTTTTCGTAAAGCAAACTAAAAATATCTCGCGCTGAATGTCCCGTTGCTAAAATAAGTGATTCACATTTTAAATGGCCCCCATCTTCCGTAATCACTTCCTTGATAAATTCATTTTCAATCGTAAAGTTGACGAGTTTTTTATTGAATAAAACTTTTCCGCCGGATGCTTCAATTTGCTCCCGCATCGCAGTGATAATATTCGGTAATTTATTGGTGCCAATATGAGGATGCGCTTGGTATAAAACACTTTCATCTGCCCCAAACTGGTAAAACAAACGTAAAATTTTATCAACACTCCCACGCTTATTACTACGCGTATATAATTTACCATCGCTATACGTGCCAGCACCGCCTTCCCCAAAGCAATAATTACTCTCGGGGTTGACAATGCCTTCCTTATTTAATTTTGCTAAATCTCTTCTTCGCGATCTTACATCCTTGCCTCTTTCTAATATAATTGGCCTAAGTCCAAGTTGAATACATTCTAAAGCTGCAAATAATCCCGCAGGTCCAGCGCCGATGATAATGACCTCTTTTGCATTTGAGGGCAAAACATCAAAATGGATAGGGGTGGTGAATCTTTGACTTGGGATTTCGTTGATAAATACAAGAATATTCAAATTCACCCAAACCTGTTGGCGGCTTCGGGCATCAATGGATTGTTTTAGAATATGGAATCCTAGGATATTGGAACTAGGTTCGGCTATTGCTTGGGAAATAGCATTCAATAGAACGGGTTGGCTAGCAACTTCGGAGGGGGTGAGCTTTAAAGCGATTGTTTTTTGCATGGGTTAGGTTTTTATCCTAAAAAAATGCGGTCTATATATTATAGACTATTTATATATAATGAACTAAGAATTGCGCATATAATATAGTGTTTAACTAGTGACTATATTATATGCCTAATTCCTGTTAATATTAAAAGGGCAAGTCGTCGCCTGATTCGTTTGCAGGGATGTCAAAATAGGTATTGGTTTCAGTTGGAGCAGTATTACCTCCTAATTGAACTGCTTCCATACGCCAAGCATCTAAATTGGTGATATAGTTATCCTTACCGTCCTTATTCCATTTAGAGCCTTTGATGTTGAATAGGACTTTTACAGTATCTCCCAAATTAAAGCGGTCTGGCATTGTTGTACGGTCCTGAACACACTGAAATTTAACATAATTAGTGATGATTTTACCATTGATATCATCGGTCTTTTCAATGACAAACTCCCTTGTTTTAAAGGTTTCCTTCCTCTGAATGATTTCGTATTTAGCAATTAGCTTGCCGGTTAAGTCGTAGCTCATAGTTATAATTAAGTGATTAAAGGTAGCAATATTTGACCAAATGGGATAGGGACTATTTTTAAAAGCAAATGAGGACGATCGTGCACTAAAAAAAACTTATAAATTAGTGGATAAACTACCCCTTTATAAAAAAAAGGCACTATCTTGAACGCCTGATTAGCTATAGTAAAGGGTGTTGAATCCAATGTTTGGGGTACATGTAAAAAAAACCGAAAAAAAAAGTTTTTTTTTCAACATAAAGGCTTCATATTCGCATACTGATTCAAGTATTAACAAATGCTGAATGGTATTAAAAGGGAATCAGAAAAAAGGAACAAGTTTTATCATCATATAAAGGGTTAGAAAGTAAGATGGCTAAGAGTGCAGAATTAATATGGAGCAATTGCTTAAAGATTATTAAAGATATTGTCGAATGGCAGCACTTTAAAACTTGGTTTGAGCCTATACAGCCAGTTGATTTAAAAGAAAACGTTTTACTGATTCAAGTTCCAAGTCAATTTTTTTACGAGTACATCGAGGAACATTACGTTAACTTATTAGCTAAAACTTTAAAGCGTGAATTAGGAAAAGAAGCTAGGTTAGAATATAGAATCATGGTTGATAGCGGGAATAACAAGAAAGGTTCAATGGATGTTCCAGCTAGCGGTATGAAAACTTA